>JAISPO010000004.1 GCA_031274855.1 Zoogloeaceae bacterium
ACCGGACTGAGATAGCCGAGCGCCGCCGCCGGTATGCCCAGCACATTGTAGATCAAGGCCCAGAACAGGTTTTGACGAATTTTGCCCAGCGTCGCGCGTGACAGCGCAATCGCATCGGCAACGCCGTTGAGGTCGTTGCGCATCAGGGTGATATCGGCAGTCGCCATTGCCACATCGGAACCCGCGCCCATCGCGAAGGAAACATCGGCGGCGGCCAGCGCGGGCGCGTCGTTAATGCCGTCGCCCGCCATGCCGACCCGATGGCCCCCGCCCTCTGTCTTGAGCTTGCCGATTGCCGCCGCTTTTCCGTCGGGCAAAACATTGGCGGTAAAACGCGCCACGCCTGCGGCATGGGCAATGGCCGCGGCAGTCGCGGCATTGTCGCCGGTGAGCATGACTGTCTCGACGCCCAAACGCTGTAACCGCGCTACTGCCTGCCGCGACGATTCCCGCAGCGGGTCAGCAATGGCAATGGCGCCGAGCCAGCGCCTGCCTTCAGCGACGGCAACGATGCTGGCGGCGGCATTCTGCCAAGGCTGATTTTCCGGCAGCGGCACGCCCCGCTCGGCCAGCCAGTCCGGCGCGCCAACCATGAAGCCGCGCCCGTCGATACTGCCGGTCAGCCCGCGTCCCGCCGTGGCCGCTACGTCCTGCGGCATGGCGAGGTCGACGCCTTCGGCCTTGGCTCGCGCCACGATCGCGGCGGCCAGCGGATGCGTTGATGCCTGTTCCAGACTCGCAGCCATCCGCAGCAGTTCGCGGGATTCAATGGCCTCTGCCGGAAACAAATCAGTGACGGCGGGCCGCCCCTCGGTCAGCGTGCCGGTTTTGTCGACGGCCAGCACGGTGATTTTTTCCGCCAGTTCGAGCGCCTGCGCGTTGCGAATCAGCACGCCCGCCCTCGCCCCCTGACCGGTGCCGACCATGATGGCCGTCGGCGTCGCCAAGCCGAGCGCGCATGGGCAGGCAATCACCAGCACGGCAACGGCATTGATGAGCGCAGGAGTGAAATCGCCGCCGAAGCCCCACCAGGCCGCGAAAGTGAGCAGCGCAATACCGGCGACAGCGGGCACGAAGACGGCGGCAATCCGGTCGGCCAGCCGCTGCACGGGCGCTTTCGAGGCTTGCGCCTGTTCGACCAGGCGGATGATGCCGGCCAGCAGCGTGTGCGAGCCGACGCCGGTGGCCTTGCAGCGCAGGAAGCCGTCGCCGTTCGTCGTCGCCGCATAGACCGCGTCGCCTTGGGCCTTCGCCACCGGCAGGCTTTCGCCAGTCAGCATCGCTTCATCGAGACTGGCGGAACCTTCGATCACTTCGCCGTCGACCGGCACGGACTCACCGGCGCGCACAACAAACACATCGCCCGGAATCAAGCTGCTAGCCGGAACTTCGACCAGCGTGCCATCCCGCTCGATATGCGCCATTTGAGGCTGAAGCTGCATCAATGCCTCAATCGCCGCCGTGGTACGCGCTTTGGCGCGCGCTTCCAGAATTTTGCCGAGCAGCACCAGCGTGATGACAGTGGCTGAGGCTTCAAAATAAACATGCTCGTCGCGGCCCAGCACGGTGACTGCCGCGCTGAATGCCCAAGCCATGCTCGTGCCGAGCGCGACGAGGACATCCATGTTGCCCGAACCGCCGCGCAGCGCGTTGAAACCGCCGACATAGAAACGCCAGCCGATCCAGAATTGCACCGGCGTTGCCAACGCGAACTGCCACCAGCGCGGCAACAAGTCGCCATGCGCATTTTCGCCAAACATGAACAGCATTTGAGCGGCGAGCGGCAGCGTCAGCGCGGCCGCTATCCAGAAGCGCCGCACTTCGGCGCGATAAGCCGCCTGCTTGCGCGCTTTTTCTTCGGCGTGCGTGGCGGCGGTCGAAACCGTGGCCGTAAAGCCGGTCTCGACGACCGTTGCCAGAATTTTGTCGACATCACTCAACGCCGGCGCGAAGCGCACATAGGCGCGTTCGGCCGCGAGATTGACGGCTGCCTCGACGCCGGGCAGTTTGTTGAGTTGCTTTTCGATACGCGCAGCGCAAGCGGCGCAGTGCATGCCGCCGATGGCAATTTCGACCGTCGCTGCCTTGCTGACCGGATCCGGCATGGTCATCGCTTAAGTGAAGTCGATGGGCGCGGGCTTCTTCGTGGGACGGCCTTCGCTTTGCCAGACATCAAAGCCGCCGGTCATCGACACCACATTGCCGTAACCGATTTTCTGCAACTGCACGGCGGACAACGCAGAGCGCCCGCCGCTGCGGCAATAGACGAGGAAAGCGCTGGACTTGTCGGCGCACTCCGGCATGGTGCCGATTTTGAACTCCAGCACGCCGCGCGGAATGTTGATCGCGTTGGGCAAATGACCGGCCGCGTATTCGTCGTATTCGCGCACGTCGAGGACGACGCACTTGCCGAGCATGGCTTGCGCGCTCGCGGTATCGACTTCGTTGATTTTGCTTCTGGCTTCGGCAACCAGATCGTGAGGGGTCAGGGCCATTGTTCTCTCCGCGGGATTGATGATGAGGAACTGCTAATTTTACGTCTTTAACCTGCGTCAGAGCAGCATCGCCATTTTCACGGCATTGAAAAGGCCGTACAGACCGAAGCCCAGAACCAGCAAACCGGCGGCGATGCGCGCCGCCCGCGCTTGCGCGAAGCGCCGGAAGCGCGAGAGCAACATACCGGCAAGCAGCAAATTGGGCAGAGTGCCCAAGCCGAATACGGCCATCGCCAACGCCCCGCGCGTCGCGGAGCCGGACACCAGCGTATTGGCCAGCACGCTATAAACCAGCCCGCAAGGCAGCCAGCCCCAGAGCATCCCAAGCGGCAACGCTTGCGCGGCGCCACGTACCGGCAGAAAGCGGCGCGTCAGCGGTTGTATCCGCCGCCAAAGCGTTTGGCCTGCCCGTTCGACGAAAGCCAGGCTGCGCGTAAAACCCATCAGGTAAAAACCCAGGGCAATCAGCATCAGGCTGGCGAGGATATAGAAGGCAAGCTGAACTTTGGCGACCGGCCCGAAGGCGAGGCCCAATCCGCCAATGGCGCCGACCAAGGCACCGGCAGCCGCGTAACTGAGGATGCGGCCCAAGTTGTAAGCCAGATGCAGCGGCCAGCCCGCCCGTTCGCCGGATACCTGCGCGGCCAGCGCGCCGACGATGCCGCCGCACATGCCGACGCAATGCGTGCCGCCGAGCAGCCCGACCAGAAAGATCGCTACATAGCCGGTCTCGGACAACGCTTAAATGACCTTGGAATAGCGCCGCCGCTCGCGGTCGGCGCGGAGATGGCGGTCGAACACCATGGCAATCGCCCGCACCAGCATACGCCCCTTGGGCAGCACGCTGATCCGGCGATCATCGACCCGCAGCAATTCGGCTTCTTCCATCGGCTTGAGATCCACCAGCTCAGGCGCGAAGTAGGATTTGAAGTCGATCAAATGGGCAATCTCAATCGCTTCCAGCGACAGTTCAAAATGGCACATCAGCGCTTGAATGATGGAACGCCGCAGCAGATCGTCGGCAGTCAGTTCCATGCCCCGCATGACGGGCAGCACGCCGTTGTCGATGGCCGCGTAATACTCGTCGAGCGTGCGGAAGTTCTGGCAGTACGTCGGCCCGACCTTGCTGATCGCCGAAACGCCGAAGGCCAGCAGATCGGCCTCGGCATAGGTGGAATAGCCCTGAAAGTTGCGATGCAGCCGCCCCTGACGCTGCGCCACGGCCAGCTCGTCCTCAGGCTTGGCGAAGTGATCCATGCCGATGAAAACATAACCCGCATCGGTCAGACGGCGAATCGCCGTTTGCAGAATCTGCAAACGGGCGTCGGGCGAAGGCAACTCGGCTTCGTTAATGCGGCGCTGCGGCTTGAAATGCGCCGGCAGGTGCGCGTAGTTGTAGACCGAGAGGCGATCCGGCGAGAACTTGAGCACCTCGTCGAGCGTGTGATTAAAACTGTCGACGCTCTGCTTGGGCAGCCCGTACATCAGATCCACTGAAACCGATTTGAAACCGAACTCGCGCGCCGCCTCAATCACCTCGCGGGTTTCTTCGAGCGACTGAATGCGATTGATGGCCGATTGCACCGCAGGCTCGAAATCCTGCACGCCAACACTCATGCGGTTGAAGGCCAACTCGGCCAGCAGCTTGACCGTCTGCCGATTGACTTTGCGCGGATCGACCTCAATCGAATACTCGCCATCGGGCAGAAGCCGGAAATGCTTGCGGGTGAGATCCATCAAGCGGCGCATTTCATCGTCGGCCAAAAAGGTCGGCGTGCCGCCGCCCCAATGCAGTTGAATCACGTCATGGCTGCCGTCGAGAGCGGTCGCCTGCATGTCGAGTTCGCGCCCAAGGTACTTGATGTACTTGGCGGAGCGTCCGTGATCCTTGGTGATGATCTTGTTACAGCCGCAGTAGTAGCAGATCGTGTTACAGAAGGGGATATGGACGTATAATGACAACGCACGACTGATTCCGCCTATCGTGCGCCGCCCAAGCCATGAGCGATAAGTCTCGGCATTGAAGGTTTCTGCAAGTCGATCGGCAGTGGGGTAGGAAGTGTACCGCGGTCCATTGACGTCGAAGCGACGAACGAGTTGCGGATCAAAAACGAGCTCTTGGAAATTACTTAACATCACGGAATAGGGATAGGTGCTGATGGGCGCAAGCAGCGAGGGGCAAAGATGCCGGAACCACGACGATGGGACCTTGACTCAGATCAAAGGCTCTGGTGACCACGGCGCGAAGCAAAACGTCATACACCTCACCATCTCCCCACCCAAGACTTCCTGCGCCTGCTCTCAATGCAGCCTGCGCGAAATCTGCCTTCCTCACGGGCTTTCCGAAAAAGAAATCCTCAAGCTCGACACCACGGTCGCTACTCGCCGCCGCCTCAAGCGCGGCCAGCATCTATATCGCGCCGGCGAGTCTTTCGAAGCGCTCTATGCCATCAAGACCGGCTTCTTCAAAACCGACACCCTGCTCGAAGACGGGCGCGATCAAGTCACCGGCTTCCAGATGGCCGGCGAAATTCTCGGCATGGATGGCATCAGCGCCGAAAACCACACCTGTAACGCTGTCGCCCTCGAGGACAGCGAAGTCTGCATCATCCCCTTCGCGCAACTCGAAAACCTGCTGCGCGAAATTCAGACGCTGCAACATCACTTCCACCAAGTCATGAGCCGCGAAATCGTGCGCGACCACAGCATCATGATGCTGCTCGGCACGATGCGCGCGGAAGAGCGCCTGGCCGCCTTCCTGCTGAACCTGTCGCAACGCTTCACGGCGCGGGGCTATTCGCCGCAGGAATTCCACCTGCGCATGACCCGCGAAGAAATCGGCTCCTATCTCGGCCTCAAGCTGGAAACCGTCAGCCGCGTTTTTTCGCGCTTCCAGGAAGAAGGCTTCATCAGCGTTCAGCAAAAACACATCCGAATTCTCAACATCGCGCCGCTCAAACAACTGCTGGCGCATCCGCAGCAACCCTGAGCAGGCTACAGGTTTCAGGGTTCAGCAAAGTTTGTTGAGGCTCGCGTATCGAGCCTCAACACCAAAAACTGTAACCTGGACCCTGTAACCTGAATCCTGACTACTCCGGCAAGGCGATCTTGCCGTCTTTGCTGAACTGATAATCGCGGAAGATGTGTTCCGCCGCCAGCAGCTCGTAGCTGCCGTCGGGACGGCGACGCGAGGTATCTTTCAGGCGGTAGGCGTAGTGGCCGCAAGTCCAGCACTCGAAGTTGCGCATGTGTGTGCACAGGCAGGTCTTTTCCCGCACCGACACTTTGCGCGCTTCGGGATGCGCGGCCACTTCGCGGTTGTAAGCCTTGATGTAGTCGCAGGATCCGTTGACGTCGAGCAGATAACCGAACGCCTCGCAATTCGGGCGGATGCCGTCGCCGATGGCCGGGCTGCTTTTCAGCATACGCATCAAATAGCCGGTCGGCGAAACGCCGTTCACTTCGATATCTTCTTCGCTGGACTTGAAATACTCCTGCTGCACATCTTCAGGCAGGCCGCACTCGCGGGCCACGGTGAATCGGGTGGCGACCTGAACCGCAGCAGCGCCCTGTTCAAGAAAATGGGTCGCATCGGTGCCAGTGAAAATGCCACCGGCAGGAATCAGGGCCATGTTCAATCCCTCGGCCTTCTGCCATGCGGCGATCTCGGCAACAATGGCGGCCAGATCGTACTGCGCCCAATCCGCGCCAAAACCCAGATGGCCGCCGGCCAGCGGCCCTTCGATGACGACATAATCCGGCAGCCTGTTCAGGCGCGCGCTCTTGCGCAGGAAAAGTTGCAAGGCGCGCAGGGATGAAACGATGATGCCCAGTTGGGCATGACGAAACCGCGGGTGATCTTCGATGAGCGCAAACGAGCCGAGATGCAGACCGGCAGCCAGCGTGATGCCGTCGATTCCCGCATCGAGCGCCGCCCGCAAGCGAACGCGCAAAGTTTCCTTGGGCGCGTTCATGGTCAGCTTTTCCATGCAGTTGATGAAAATCATGCCGTCGCCGCGCTTCTCGTCCATGGCGCGGCCGACATGCAGGCGGGTCGCCTCGTCCAGATGACCCAGATCGAATTGTGCGCTCGATTTGTCGCTGTTGGCGACGTTGTATTTGTAGCGCTTGAGCCTTTCCTTGACGAAACTGGTCTTGAAGTACCGATCCGCGACGGTATGCACCATCGCATCGGAAATATGCCCGACACCGCCCAATCTTGCCGCCTCGAGCGCCAATTCGACAGTCGAAATATCCACGCCCATGCCGCCAATGACAATCGGCACCAGCTCGCGGCCCGCAAGTTTCAGACGGAAATCATCAACACATTTCATTCGTTCCGCCCTCCTGCGGCTGTCTTCGCTCCGAAAGCACGGAAGCACAATTTTGTAATAATAGCCGATCCCTTCTCCGAAAGGGCTGCAGCAACCGGCAATGTATCGGTTATGATTACTCCCTGAGACTTATTTCACATATTGATGCGTCTCGATGGGTATTAATGTAGTCATGTTCCCGGCAGCATGGCGCATGCCTTGAAGGAGGTAAACATGTTCAAACACTTTCTGATTCCAACCGACGGCTCGGAGCTGTCGTTCCAGACCACGCAACGCGCCGTTTCGCTCGCCAAGGAGGTCGGCGCCAGAGTGACCTTCTTCTTTTCCAAGCCGGAGTACCCAGTCGCTTTCTATGGTGAAGGCGCCTTGATCGACCCGACTACTCCCGAAAAGTTTGCCGAAACCGCAGATAATCAGGCACGAGAAATCTTTGCTCAGGCAGAGCAGTTGGCCAAGGACGCCGGTATCGCGTTCGACTCGATGACAGCAGTCAGCGATCTGCCCTACGAAGCCATCATCAACGCGGCAGAAAAAGCAAGGTGCGACCTGATCTTCATGGGATCACACGGCAGACGAGGCATAGCGAACCTGTTTCAGGGTTCGGAAACCCAGAAGGTACTTACCCACTCGAAGATCCCGGTGCTGGTGTACCGCTAGGCAGGTTACAGGCTTCAGGATCCAGGGTTCAGGGTTCAGCAAAATTTGTTGAGGCTCGCTATGCGAGCCTCAACACCAAGAGCTGTAACCTGTACCCTGAAACCTGAACCCTGAACCCTGAACCCTGTTAATCCTCGGCGGGTTTGGTTGCGTCTACGTCGCCGCCGCCGATCAATATTTCCCCTTGCGCGGGCAGGACGACGTTTCCGAACAGCCGCCAGGTTTGCGCGCCGTCTTCGATCAGGACGATCCAGTGGCCCGATGTTGGCAACCGCAGGGATCCGGCGTAGCGTTGCCCTTCAATCGCAGGCAGGTCGATGGTTTGATCCAGACCTGCGCGGGTCGGATGAGACAGCGTCAATTTGAGCGAAGCAGGCGGTGGAGTACGCCCGTCGCCAGCGCTTGAAATGCCGACCTCAATGCGCTCTTCCGTCAAACGCAGCCGCGCCTCAATTCCCAATTCGGCGGCAAGCCTGCTCTGCGCCAAGGTCTGCCCAACTGCCAGACCTTTCTTGTAGTAGTCGTCCGTCACCAGCGGATCGCTTGTCGTAAACGCAATCCATGCGGTGACGCAAGCGGCGATGACAACGATGAAAGGGCCGGCCATCAGGATCCACGGCCACGGCTCCTTGTACCAGGGTTTGCGGGGTAATTCGATAGTAGCTGTAGTGTCGTTCATGGTCTGGGCATCAGGAAAATGGCTTTTTCGTGTACGGCGATTTTGTCGTTAGGCAACGCTTTCACATCAAAGTAAATGATATGGGAACCCGCTCCGGCTGACTCAAGCGGGACATGCACCTGGTAGGTGACATTCTTGTTGGTGGCTGCGTCAAGCTCGACCTCCGGCTCGCCAACCAATTCGATCTTGTCCAAGCCGGATACGGTCACCACATATTTTTGCGGCAACTCGGAAACGTTCATCACTTGCAGCCGGAACACATTTTCGATCACGCCGCCTTCGACTTCGCGCGCGAGCGTCATGCGATCGCGGATGACATCCACCCGCAGTTGGGGCTTGGTCGCCAAACCCCACACCCATGCAGCCGAAATCAGAACCAGAATGGTTATGTAAATGATGATGCGCGGCCTGATGACATGCCTGAGGATATCTTTCATGTTCCAGTGCTTGGCCATCGCGTTTTCGGTCGAGTAGCGAACCAGACCGCGCGGATAGCCCATCTTGTCCATGACTTGATCGCAGATGTCGA
>JAISPO010000054.1 GCA_031274855.1 Zoogloeaceae bacterium
CCGACAAGCCAACCGGCACCGCGCCCAATGCGGCAGCGCCCGCCTGATTTTTGTCCGGTCATCCACAGGCCGCGCTTGGCGCGGCCTTTTCGTTCCCGTCATTCCCGCGTGCTTCTGGCGGGAATCCAGCGGCTTTTATGAACCGAGTTCTCCACTGCGGCCGCTTCCGGCTCGACCTCTCCCGCCCATTACTGATGGGCATCGTCAATCTCACTGACAACTCGTTTTCGGGCGATGGCCTGCATGGCGTCGCCGAACGCGCCATCGCGCAGGGGCTGCGTATGGTCGAGGCGGGCGCGGCCATGCTCGACCTCGGCGCGGAGTCCTCGCGGCCCGGCATGGAGCCGGTGTGTGCGCAGCAGGAGCTGGATCGCCTGCTGCCTGTGCTTGAAGGCTTGCGCGACTGCGGCGTGCCGCTGTCGGTCGATACGGTCAAGCCCGAAGTCATGCGGGCGGCCATTGCCGCGGGCGCGGATCTCATCAATGACATCGCCGCCCTGCAAGCCTCCGGCGCGATTGGAGCGGTGGCGGAGAGCCAAGCCGCGGTTTGCCTGATGCACATGCAGGGCGGGCCGCGCACCATGCAGATCGCGCCGCATTACGGCGATGCCGTCAGCGAAGTCCGCGCGTTTTTGCTTGAGCGCGTCGCCGCCTGCCACGCCGCCGGAATCGCCAGCGAACGCATCGTCATCGACCCCGGCTTCGGTTTCGGCAAGACGCTTGAGCATAACCTCGACCTGCTGCGGCATCTGGATCGTTTCGTCGACACCGGACTGCCGGTACTGGCGGGCCTGTCGCGCAAGTCGATGTTGGGCCAAATCACCGGCCAGCCGGTCGGTGAGCGCGTTTCCGCCAGCGTCGCCGCCGCTTTACTGGCAGCGCAGCGTGGCGCGAGCATAATCAGGGTTCACGATGTCGCGGCAACCCGCGATGCGCTTGCCGTCTGGCAGGCAGTTCAGAAGGGGAGGGCTTAAAGTTCCTTGCCGAATGATCTCACGACGGATAAAATGAGATCATTGATATCGCAAGGGAGTCAATCATGGCAGCCGTTTCGATAAGAAATATTTCCGATGAGGTGCATCGGGCGTTGCGCGTACGCGCGGCCCATCATGGCCGCAGCACCGAGGCCGAAATCCGGGACATCATCGAGCGGGCGGTTCGGCCGCCGGAGCGTGTCAAGCTCGGTACTTTCCTGTTCGGGCTTGGCCGCGAGATCGGGCTGACCAATGAAGATGTTGCTTGCATTGAGCAGGGGCGCGACCGGACGCCGGTTGAGCCGGTGAGCTTCGCAGAATGATTCTGCTCGACACCAATGTCATTTCCGAGCCGTTGAAACCGCGGCCCGATGCGGCTGTACTGGCGTGGCTCGATGCGCAGGCAGTGGATACCCTGCATATCTGCGCCATCAGCATGGCCGAGCTTCGTTATGGCGTCGCCATCATGCCGAAAGGCAAGCGCAGGGACAGCTTGCACCAGCGGCTTGATGAGCGCGTCATGCCGATGTTCGCGGGGCGCGTTCTCGCTTTTGATGCCGAGGCGGCGGCGGTTTATGCGGAACTGCGCGCTCGCGCCCGCGCCACCGGCAAGGCGATAGACGCAGTGGATGCCTACATTGCTGCCATTGCCTTCGCGCATGGCCTGATGGTTGCCACCCGCGATGTCGCGCCATTTCAAGCAGCCGGTCTCAACGTCATTAACCCTTGGCAGGCAGGAGCGTAACAACAATGGCACGCAAGTATTTCGGCACGGATGGCATCAGGGGGCGGGTTGGCGAGGCGCCGATCATGCCGGAGTTTGTTTTGCGGCTCGGCTATGCCGCCGGTACGGCCCTCGTCGGGCAAGATACCTTACCGGCAGGCGAACGGCCCGCGGTGCTGATCGGCAAGGACACGCGGGTTTCTGGCTACATGCTGGAGGCGGCGCTGGAATGCGGCTTTTCCGCCGCCGGCGTGGATGTGATGCTCTGCGGCCCGCTGCCGACGCCGGCCATCGCCTATCTCACGCGGGCGCTGCGCTTGCAGGCCGGTGTGGTGATTTCCGCCTCGCACAACGCCTATCAGGACAATGGCATCAAGTTCTTTTCGGCCCAAGGCACAAAACTTCCCGATGCCGTCGAAGAGGCCATCGAGGCCGGTCTCGATCAGCCCATGGGTTGCCGCGGCTCTGCCGGATTGGGGCGGGCGCGGCGTGTTGAGGATGCGCATGGCCGCTACATCGAATTCTGCAAAAGTACCTTCCCCAACGAACTGGATTTGCGCGGCCTGAAGATCGCCGTCGATTGCGCGCATGGCGCGGGCTATCTGGTTGCGCCCAAAGTGTTCCATGAACTGGGCGCGGAAGTGGTCACCATCGGCACCGATCCCAACGGCCTCAACATCAACGACGGCGTAGGCGCGACTTCGCCCGATGCGCTGCGCCGCGCCGTGCTTCAGCACAAAGCCGATCTCGGCATTGCGCTCGATGGCGACGGCGACCGCGTGGTGATGGTTGATAGCCAAGGCAAGATTTACGATGGCGACCAACTGCTCTATGTCATCGTCCGCCAGCGGCATTTGCGCGACAAGGTCGCGGGCGTGGTCGGCACGCTGATGAGTAACCTTGGGTTCGAACACGCGCTGGGACGCTTGGGCATTCCGTTTGCGCGGGCCAAAGTCGGCGACCGTTATGTCCTCGAAATGATGGCCGAAAAAAACTGGCCCTTCGGCGGCGAAAATTCGGGCCACATCATTTGTCTGGAAAAGCACACAACCGGCGACGGCATCATTGCCGCGCTGCAAGTGTTGGCGGCGCTGCGCGCCAACAGCGACACGCTGGCCCACGCCTGCGCTGACCTGACCATGTATCCGCAAAAGCTCATCAACGTGCGGATTGCCGCCGGTTTCAACTGGCAGGGCGACGCGGGCATCAAGGCCGCTGCTGCCGCCGCCGAACAGGCGCTCAACGGCAAAGGCCGCGTCCTGCTGCGCCCGTCCGGCACCGAGCCGGTACTGCGCGTGATGGTCGAGGGCAGCGACGGGGCATTAGTTACCGCGCAAGCCGAAGCGATTGCCTCCGCTGTGCGCGAGGCTGCCGAGTGAGCCTCAGGATGGGTGTCGTCTGTATTTTCTGAGAACGGTTGAAAAGAATTCGATGCTGATCTTTGTAGTCCCGCATCTTCCGGATATGTATGCGATTAAATCGAAAGTGCGCTAACGACTCGGCCGTACAATATCTCGAAGAAGGGCAGCCAGGTCTTTATTACCGGCAAGTTGCTCCATAGTAGAAGCGACACGATCCTTCGTTCTCTCACCCTGAATATTCGGCATTGCCAAGCGATTCACGCTCAAATCACGCGCGATATAGAGAAGATCGCGTCCCGTAGCATCTCGACTGAATTGCTCCCACGGCACATCGTATCCGGCCTTCTTGGCAAGCTGCTTTGTGAATGTCCGCAAAGTACGGCTGTTTCCATCGCTGAAAGGGTGGATGTAATCCAGCTCCGCATAGAGCGCGGCGAACCGCTGGACGAATTCACTGATACCCAAGCCACGAAAGCCATCCGGATTCGCACCGGCCAAAACCTTATCAAGACGCGCAATGGCGTATTCATCCATGCGTGCATAGGCAACGTATACCAAATCCTCAACAGTACCCAGCTTACGCGCCTTCAGCCAATCTTTGCCCTCAGGAACAGGAGGCCGGTATTCGCCAATGCCTCTGCGAGCGGCACCTGAAGCGTCCTGGAATATTCGGCGGTTAATTTCCCGTAAGTGCGCAGCATCGAAACTGCCATGTACAGGATTGCGCTCCAGTTCAACGATGCGCAGAAGGGAAAGGAACAGTTCGTGCTGTTCCAGCACAACAGCGCCAACAACATTACCTCTCTTGGTTGGCGGCTCCATACGGTCCCTTCACAAACGCTGCCAAGTCAATCTCGCCAACAACATATCGTCGGCAATGCTCCTCGTCTTCAGGAGTGCTCTTGTAACCCTCAAGCGCAACACTGCCTCGCGCGAAGTCAACGGCAGCTTGTCTCGCTCGCTGTTCTTCTATGCTAATCAAGCCGTGTTTCACTTGTGTTTCATCCACATACGAACGCATAAGTTCGCGTAATACCTGCGCTGCTGGCCGGTGATTACGTTCAACCGCCAAGCCGAAGTGATCTCGCAGCTTTCGTTCGACACGGAAGGTCATTTGAACATGCTCCATAGTCGCCTACCTTTCTTTACCAGCAAAATGCCATCATAGTGCCATACAAAAGATAGGCAATCAACATTATTAGCCGAACAGAACCAGACCCCAAACGACGAGGACGTTGATGAGCGCCACCATGACGGCGGCGCTACCGGCGTCTTTGGCGCGTTTCGACAAGTCATGCTTTTCCAGCGAGATGCGGTCGATGGCGGCTTCGATGGCCGAGTTGATGAGTTCGACGATCAGCACCAGCAGCACGCTGGCGATCATCAGCGCGCGCCCGATGCCTGAGACTGGCAGAAAAAACACCAGCGGAATCAGGACGGCGGCCAGCCAGACTTCCTGACGGAAAGCGTCCTCATGACGATAGGCGGCGCGCAAGCCGTCGAACGTGTAGAGACAGGCGTTTAAAAGACGGCGCAGGCCAGTCTTGCCCTTGAACGGGCTTTCAGGAGGCGGCGAGGATGTGGAGGGTTCTGACATGCCGCCATTAGAACATTTTCCCCTCTCCCTTTGTCCCTCTCCCGCGAGCGGGAAAGGGATGTAACACGAATGCACGGGCGGAAGATAGCCGATTGCGGGCGGCAAGGGCAGTGGCTATAATGCGCGTCCGACTGAGAGCAGCGTAACTGAGAGAACAAAATGTCCCGCCAAAAATTTGTCGCTGGCAACTGGAAGATGCACGGCAGCTTGGCTGCCAACCTCGCCCTTCTGACGGCAGTCCGCAACGGCGTTGCCGGATTCGCGGCCCAGGTCGCGGTCTGCGTTCCCTATCCCTATCTCGCTCAGGCGCAATCGGCGCTTGCCGGCAGCAATGTCGCCTGGGGCGCTCAAGACCTTTCCGAACATGCTCAGGGGGCTTACACGGGCGAGGTGAGCGGTTCGATGTTGAACGATTTTGCTTGCCGTTATGTGATCATCGGCCATTCGGAGCGCCGTTCCTACTACGGCGATACCGATGCAGTGGTTGCCGCCAAGTACGCGGCGGCGCTCAAGTCGGGGCTGACGCCGATTCTCTGTGTTGGCGAAACGCTGGCCGAACGCGAGGCGAACATTACCGCTCAAGTGGTTACCCGCCAGTTGGATGCCGTGATTGCCGGTTCGGGCGTCGAGTCATTGGCGCGGGCCGTGGTGGCTTACGAGCCGGTTTGGGCAATCGGTACCGGCAAGACGGCGACTCCGGCGCAGGCGCAGGAAGTCCATGCGCTGATTCGGGCGCGGGTTGCGGCGGCGAATCCCGCAGTGGCAGCCGGTTTGCAGATTTTGTACGGCGGCAGCGTCAAATCCGCCAATGCCAAAGAACTCTTCGGTCAGCCCGACATCGACGGTGGCTTGATCGGCGGCGCTGCTCTGGTGGCAGCGGACTTTATCGGCATCTGCGCGGCCGGCTGATCGCGCAAGGAACTCAAAAATGGAAATGTTGTTTCCCCTATTGTTAACTGTTCATATCATCGTTGGCCTGAGTGTCATCGGCTTGGTCTTGCTGCAACACGGCAAGGGCGCCGATATGGGCGCGGCCTTCGGTAGCGGCGCGTCGGGCAGCCTTTTCGGCGCAACCGGAGCGGCCAACTTTTTGTCGAGAACGACCGCGATTCTGGCGGCTGTTTTCTTTGCGACCAGTCTGGGCTTGACCTATGTGGCCAACGTACAGCCGAGGACGGTTGAGAACAGCGTCATGGACAGGGTGAAAACCCTGCCGGCAACTCAGGAAATTCCGGCGGAAGCGCCGGCGGAAGATTCAAAAGCAGGAATTATTCCAAAATAATTTTTGCCGGATGGAGGGGTGCTATCATCCGGCCCCGCAACGCGTAGCAAGTTGATTTGTGAACCGCGTTTGCAGCAGATTGTGGCCGACGTGGTGAAATTGGTAGACACGCTATCTTGAGGGGGTAGTGGCGAAAGCTGTGCGAGTTCGAGTCTCGCCGTCGGCACCACAGACATGGGGGCAGTTGTTGAGGCCCTTCGACAGTAAGGAGATTGGGGAGTGTTGGACAACTACTTTCCGGTGCTGGTGTTTGCGATCGTAGGGATCGTGTTCGGCTTTGCGCCCATTCTGCTTGGCTGGCTAATCGCGCCCAATCGCCCGGACAGCGAAAAACTCTCCGCCTTCGAGTGCGGTTTTGAACCCTTCGAAGATGCGCGCATGAAGTTTGATGTCCGCTACTACCTGATCGCCATTCTTTTCATTCTGTTCGATCTTGAAATCGCCTTCCTGTTTCCTTGGGCGACGATCTTCAAGGAAATCGTTGCGACGCCGGAAGTCAAGCTGTTCGGTTTCGTCGAGATGATGATCTTCATCTCCATTTTGATCATCGGTTATATCTACGCCTGGGTCAAGGGCGCTCTGGATTGGGAGTGAGGCAACCGTGAGCATCGAAGGCGTATTGCCCCAAGGCGTTTTCACCACCACGCTGGACAAGCTGTTCAACTGGACGCGCACCGGCTCGATGTGGCCGATGACTTTCGGTCTGGCCTGCTGCGCGGTCGAGATGATCCATGCCGGTGTTTCCCGCTATGACCTCGACCGTTTCGGCATTGTCTTCCGGCCCAGTCCGCGCCAATCCGACGTGATGATCGTGGCCGGTACGCTGACCAACAAAATGGCGCCGGCCTTGCGCAAGGTCTACGACCAGATGCCGGAACCGCGTTGGGTGATCTCGATGGGATCGTGCGCCAACGGCGGCGGTTACTACCATTATTCGTATTCGGTCGTGCGCGGTTGTGACCGCATTGTGCCGGTCGATGTTTATGTGCCGGGCTGCCCGCCGACGGCGGAGGCGCTGCTGTACGGCATCCTTCAGTTGCAGAACAAAATCAGACGTACTTATACCATTGCCCGTTGATCAAACATGAGTGCCAAGCTGGAACGTCTTTGCCGGAAATTGAAAGAGGTCTTCGCTGACCGCGCAGGCGAGCCTGTCATCAATCGCGGCGAAGTGACAATGACCGTGTCGGCCGCCGATTACCGTCAGATTGCCTTGACCCTGCGCGACCACGCTGAACTCAAGTTCGAGCAGCTTATTGATCTTTCCGGCATCGACTACTCGGCGGCGGCTGACCGCTCCGGCGGCCCGCGTTTCGCCGTCGTCTGCCACCTGCTTTCGATTACCCATAACTGGCGGTTGCGCGTCAAGGCGTATGCCACCGACGATACGTCGCCGGTCATGCCGACCATCGTGCCGGTCTGGCGCTGCGCCAACTGGTACGAGCGCGAGGCTTACGACATGTACGGCATCGTTTTCGAGGGGCATCCCGATCCGCGGCGCATCCTCACCGACTACGGTTTCGTCGGCCATCCGTTCCGCAAGGATTTCCCGGTTTCAGGGTACGTCGAAATGCGCTACGATCCAGAGCAACAGCGCGTGGTCTATCAGCCGGTCACCATCGAGCCGCGCGAAGTCACGCCGCGCATTGTGCGCGAAGAGCACTACGGGAAGGGCGGCCGTGGCTGAGATCAAGAACTATCACCTGAATTTCGGCCCGCAGCATCCGGCGGCTCACGGCGTTTTGCGCCTGATTCTGGAACTGGATGGCGAAGTCGTCGTCAACGCCGATCCGCATATCGGCCTGCTGCATCGGGGCACGGAAAAACTCGCCGAAACCCGTACCTGGCTGCAAACAACGCCTTATCTCGACCGTCTCGACTATGTGTCGATGATGTGCAACGAGCATGCCTACTGTCTGGCTGTCGAGAAGCTGCTGGGCGTGCAAGTGCCGATCCGGGCGCAGTACATCCGGGTGATGATGGATGAAATTACCCGCATCCTGAACCACCTGCTCAACATCGGCACGCACGCGCTCGACATCGGCGCCATGACCATGGTGCTCTACACCTTCCGCGAGCGCGAAGACTTGATGGATGTGTATGAGGCCGTTTCGGGCGCGCGCCTGCATGTGGCCTACTACCGGCCGGGCGGGGTCTATCGGGATCTGCCCGATGCCATGCCAAAGTATCAGGTCAATCGTTTCAAGAACGAGGCGCGGGTCAAACAGTTGAATGCGGCCCGCGAAGGTTCAGTGCTCGATTTCATCGAGGATTTCACCCATCGTTTTCCGGCGCTGGTCGCGGAATATCACACCCTGCTGACCGAAAACCGCATCTGGAAGCAGCGCACCGTCGGCGTCGGCGTCGTCTCGCCCGAATCGGCGTTGCAGCTTGGCTTTACCGGCCCGATGTTGCGCGGTTCCGGCATTGAGTGGGACTTGCGCAAGAAGCAGCCCTACGAGGTCTATGACCGGATGGATTTCGATATTCCGGTGGGCGTCAATGGCGACTGCTACGATCGTTATCTGGTGCGCATGGAGGAAATGCTGCAAGCCAACCGCATCGTCAAGCAGTGCGTCGCATGGCTGCGCGACAATCCCGGCCCGGTCATCACCGGCGACCACAAAGTCGCGCCGCCGTCGCGTGAGGCGATGAAGAGCAATATCGAAGAATTGATTCACCACTTCAAGTTGTTTACCGAGGGCATGAGCGTACCGGCTGGCGAGGTTTATGCCGGTATCGAACATCCCAAGGGCGAGTTCGGCGTCTGGGCGGTTTCCGACGGCGCGAACAAGCCTTACCGGATCAAGCTGCGCTCGCCGGGTTTCCCGCATCTAGCGGCGCTTACCGAAATGTGCAAGGGCCACATGATCGCCGATGTCACGGCTATCATCGGCACCATCGACCTCGTCCTTGGCGATACGGATAGATAAGATGCTGAGCCAGGAATCATTGAACAAAATCGACCGCGAAATTGCCAAATATCCGGCCGGACAGAAGCAATCGGCTGTGATGGCTGCCTTGCGCATCGCCCAGCAGGAGAAGGGCTGGCTGGCCGGCGAGACCATTGCTTTCGTCGCCCGCTACCTCGACATGCCCGCCATTGCCGCTTACGAGGTCGCCAGCTTCTACAACATGTATGACTTGCAGCCGGTCGGCAAGTACAAGATCACGGTCTGTACCAATCTGCCCTGCGCCTTGTCGGGCGGCGTTCATGCGGCGGATTACCTGAAACAAAAACTGGGCATCGGGTTTAACGAAACGACGCCCGACGGCAAGTTCACCCTCAAGGAAGGCGAGTGCATGGGCGCTTGCGGCGACGCGCCGGTGCTGCTGGTCAACGACATTCGGATGAAATGCTTCATGACGCCGGATGAAATCGAAAAACTGCTGGCGGAGTGCAAATGACATGGCGCTGATCGAAGCGATCAATCCGCTGCTGACCGCCGGTTGGGGCAAAGCCGATGCCGGTTGGGGCATCAGGGAATACGAGGCGCGTGGCGGCTACCAATCCCTCAAGCGCATCCTGACGGAAAAAATGAGTCAGGATCAAGTCATTGCCGAACTCAAAACTTCGGTGCTGCGCGGTCGCGGCGGCGCGGGTTTCCCGACCGGCCTCAAGTGGAGTTTCATGCCGAAGAATGCCCCCGAAAAATATGTCGTCTGCAACACCGACGAAGGGGAGCCGGGCACTTTCAAGGATCGCGACATCCTGCGCTATGACCCCCATGCGGTGATCGAAGGCATGATTATCGCCGGTTACGCGGTCGGCGCTGCCCGTGGTTACAACTACATCCACGGCGAAATCTTCGAGCTTTATGAGCGTTTCGAGGCGGCGCTGGACGAAGCGCGCGCCGCCGGTTATCTGGGTAAGAATATTCTCGGCTCCGGTGTCGATTTCGACCTGTTCGCGCACCACGGATGGGGCGCTTACATTTGCGGCGAAGAATCGGCGCTGCTGGAATCCATTGAAGGCAAGAAGGGCCAGCCGCGCTTCAAGCCGCCGTTCCCGGCGCAGGTGGGCCTGTTCGGCAAGCCGACCACCATCAACAACACTGAAACCTTCGCCGCCGTTCCGTTTGTTTTCCGCATCGGCGGCGCGGCCTACCTCGAACTGGGCAAGCCCAACAACGGCGGCACCAAGTTGTTCTCCGTGTCCGGCCATGTCAATAAACCCGGCAACTACGAAGTGCCGCTTGGCACGCCTTTCGCAAAGCTGCTGGAAATGGCGGGCGGAATGCGCGGCGGTCGCAAGCTCAAGGCCGTGATCCCCGGCGGTTCTTCAGCGCCGGTGCTGCCTGCCGATGTCATCATGGATTGCACGCTCGACTACGACGCGATTGCCAAGGCCGGTTCCATGCTCGGTTCTGGCGCGGTCATCGTCATGGATGAGACAGTGTGCATGGTCAAGGCGCTGGAGCGCCTAGCTTACTTCTACCATGAAGAATCCTGCGGCCAGTGCACGCCCTGCCGCGAAGGCACCGGCTGGCTGTACAAAATCATTCGCCGCATTGAGCATGGCCAGGGCCGCGCCGGAGATCTCGACCTGCTGCTCGATCTCGGCGGCAACATTGCCGGACGCACCGTCTGCGCGCTCGGCGATGCCGCCGTGCTGCCGGTACAGGGGATGCTCAAGCATTTCCGCGCCGAATTCGAGTACCACATCGAACACAAGAAATGTCTGGTGCCGCCGGAAGTGCAGCGTGCCGGCAGCGCATTCCATACCCGCATGATGACAGGTGCCGTATGCTAGAGCTTGAGATCGACGGCAAGGCCCTGCAAGTTGCCGACGGCAGCACGGTGATTGAGGCCGCCCATCAGGCGGGCGTCTATATTCCCCGCTTCTGCTACCACAAGAAACTCTCCGTCGCGGCCAGTTGCCGGATGTGTCTGGTGCAGGTCGAGAAAGCGCCCAAGCCGCTGCCCGCCTGCGCGACGCCGGTTACCAACGGCATGAAGGTGTTCACGCACTCCGAAATGGCCGTCAAGGCGCAAAAGGGCGTGATGGAGTTTCTGCTCATCAACCATCCGCTCGATTGCCCGATTTGCGATCAGGGCGGCGAGTGCCGGTTGCAGGATTTGTCGGTCGGTTATGGCGGCGGCCAGTCGCGCTATCAGGAAGCCAAGCGCGTTGTGGTCAACAAAAACTATGGCCCGCTGATCAGCACCGAAATGACCCGCTGCATCAACTGCACCCGCTGCGTGCGCTTCACGCAGGAAATCGCTGGCCGCATGGAGTTGGGGCAGGCGTTCCGCGGCGAGCGCGCCGAGATCATGCCCTTCCTGGAGCAAACGATTGAGTCCGAATTGTCGGGCAACATCATCGACCTCTGTCCGGTGGGCGCGTTGACCTCCAAGCCTTTCCGCTTCAGCGCCCGCGCTTGGGAACTGGCGCGGCGCAAGTCGGTCAGCCCGCATGATGCCTTGGGCAGCAATCTGATGGTTCAGGTCAAGCACGATCGCGTTTATCGCGTGCTGCCGCTCGAAAACGAAGAACTCAACGAATGCTGGCTGTCCGACAAGGATCGCTTCTCTTACGAAGGCCTCAATTCGCCGGAACGCCTGACCAAGCCGATGATCAAGCAGGGCGGCGTCTGGAAGGAAGTTGAGTGGAATCAGGCGCTCGATTATGCCGCTCACGCCTTGCGCGACGTTGCCAAAGAACACGGCGCTGCCGCGATTGGCGCACTGGTCAGCCCCCACGCGACGCTTGAGGAAATGTATTTGTCCGGCAAGCTGATGCGCGGGCTCGGTTCCCAAAACATCGACTTCCGCCTGCGCCAGAGCGACTTCTCCGGCCAGCGTGCCGGTACGCCCTGGCTGGGGATGCGCGTTGCCGACATCAACCAGCTCGACCGCGTGCTGCTGGTCGGCGCTTTCCTGCGCAAAGATCAACCGCTGATTGCCCAGCGTCTGCGTCAGGCCGTCAAGCGCGGCGCTCAGGTTTCGGTCATCCACTCGGCTGACGACGATCTGATGATGCCGCTGACTGGCAAGCTGATGGCCGCGCCGTCCCAACTGCCGGAGCGTCTGGCTCAGGTTGTCAAGGCGGTTGCCGAACTCAAGGGGGCGGCATGTGATCTGAATGCCGCCGTCAGCCCCGAAGCGAAGAAAATCGCCGAGAGTCTGGCGTCGGGTCAGAACACGGCAGTGTTGCTCGGCAACTTCGCGCAGCAACACGCGCAGGCCGCCACGCTCAACCGGTTCGCTCAACAACTGGCCGAACTGCTCGGCTGCCGTTTCGGCTTCCTCGGCGAAGCGGCCAATTCGGTAGGCGGCTATGTCGCCAAGGCGCTGCCGGAACAGGGTGGGTTGGATGCCGCCCGCATGATGGCCGCGCCGCGCAAAGCCTATCTGGTGGTGGGCGCCGAGCCGGAGCTTGACTGCGCTGATGGCGCTCAGGCGCTGGCGGCGTTCAAGCAGGCGGCCAGCGTCATCGTCCTCTCGCCGTTCAAGTCGACAGCGGCGCTCGAATATGCCGACGCGATTTTGCCGATTGCGCCATTCACGGAAACTTCTGGAACCTTCATCAATGCCGAAGCGCGGGTGCAGAGCTTCCAGGCCGTCAATCGTCCTCTCGGCGAAACGCGGCCGGGCTGGAAGGTTTTGCGCGTGCTGGCCAACGTGCTCAAGCTGGACGGTTTCGACTTCGCCAGCAGCGAAGCGGTGCGCGAGGAAGCTCTCGCCGGTAATGTACCGGCTTCGCTCAATAACGGAATCAGCGATGTTGCCGTCCAACTGGCCGCCAGCGATGGCGTGGAACGGGTTGCCGACGTGCCTGCCTATTTCGCCGATCCGCTGGTGCGGCGGGCTGCCGCGCTTCAGCGCACGCGGGATGCCGCCGCGCCGGTTGCGTACATGAATGCCGCAACGCTGGCAGCCTTGCGCGTTACTGCGGGCAATCCGGTGAAGGTCAGCCGTGGCGATGCGTCCATCGTCCTGCCTGCCGCGCTTGACGCCGGACTTGCCGACAACTGCGTGCGGATTGCCGCCGGCCACGCTGCCACGATCAACCTCGGCGCCATGAACGGCGTCCTCAGAGTGGAGCCTGCCTGATGGAAGACTCGGTTCTGCAATCCTTCCAGTGGTTCTGGAATCTGTTTGGCCTCTGGGACTGGGTCTGGGGCTGGTTTGCGCCGCTCTGGCCGCTGACTTGGTGGATTATCAAAATCCTCGCCATCTTCGTCCCGCTGCTGCTCGGCGTTGCCTATCTGACCTGGCTTGAACGCAGAGTGATCGGCTTCATGCAGGTGCGCATGGGACCGAACCGCGTAGGCTGGTTCGGCCTGTTGCAACCGATTGCCGACGGCCTCAAACTTTTCTTCAAGGAAGTGATTCTTCCGGCCAAGGCCGATCCTTGGCTGTTCTTCCTCGCGCCCGCGCTGGCGATGGCGCCTGCCGTGACGGTCTGGGCGGTCATCCCGTTCTTCGACGGCGGCGCGCTGGCCGACCTCGATGCCGGTGTGCTCTTCCTGCTGGCAGTCACCTCGCTCGGTGTGTACGGCATCATCATCGCCGGTTGGGCATCCAACTCCAAATATCCCTTCCTCGGCAGCATGCGTTCTGCCGCGCAAATGGTGTCTTACGAAATTGCCATGGGTCTGGCGCTGGTTTGTGTCCTGATGGTGTCGAACAGTCTCAACCTCACGGACATCATTCGCGCTCAGGGGCAGGGCGTCTTCGCGGATTATGGCGCCGGGTTCCTGTCGTGGAACTGGTTGCCGCTGCTGCCGATGTTCCTCGTCTACCTGATTTCCGGCGTCGCCGAAATCAACCGCGCCCCCTTCGACGTGGTCGAAGGCGAATCGGAAATCGTCGCCGGTCACATGGTCGAGTATTCGGGCATGGCCTTCGCGATGTTCTTCCTCGCCGAATACGCGAACATGATTCTGGTTTCGGCGCTGGTTTCGATTTTCTTCCTCGGCGGCTGGCTGTCGCCCGTCGGTTTCCTTCCCGATGGCGTGCATTGGCTGTCGGTCAAAATGTTCTTCATATTGCTCTGCTTCCTCTGGTTCCGCGCCACCTTCCCGCGCTATCGCTACGACCAGATCATGCGTCTGGGCTGGAAGGTGTTTGTGCCGCTTTGCCTGCTCTGGATTCCGGTGGTCGGTGTCTGGATGATGTCGCCGTTCAATATCTGGAAATGACCTATGGGCGTCCGTGACCTGATCCAAACCTTTGCTCTTGGCGAACTGCGTCAAGGCTTGGCCGTGACGCTGCGCTACTTCTTCGCGCCGAAATTCACTGTCCGCTATCCCGAAGAAAAAACACCGGCTTCGCCGCGTTTCCGCGGCCTGCACGCTTTGCGCCGCTACCCGAATGGCGAAGAACGCTGCATCGCCTGCAAACTGTGCGAAGCGGCCTGTCCGGCGATGGCCATTACCATTGAATCCGCCGAGCGCGAGGACGGCAGCCGCCGCACCAGCCGCTACGACATCGACCTGACCAAGTGCATTTTCTGCGGCTTCTGCGAAGAAGCCTGTCCGGTCGATGCCATCGTCGAAACCAACGTCTTCGAGTACCACGGCGAGACGCGCGGCGACCTTTACTACACCAAGCAAATGCTGCTGGCCAATGGCGACCGCTACGA
This sequence comes from Zoogloeaceae bacterium, assembly GCA_031274855.1. GTDB lineage: Bacteria > Pseudomonadota > Gammaproteobacteria > Burkholderiales > Rhodocyclaceae > Fen-999. Next base: position 14,529 of record JAISPO010000054.1, read on the forward strand.
AGCGGCAATCGCCAAAGCGCGCGCGGCAGACGCCAAATACCGGTGAGCCTCATGGAAGCCAAGACCCTTCTCTTTTACCTCTTTTCCGCAGTCCTGCTGTTTGCGGCCCTGCGCGTCATCACTGCGCGTAATCCGGTGCATGCCGTGCTTTATCTCGTGCTGGCCTTCTTCAACGCCGCCGGTCTCTGGCTGACGCTGGAAGCCGAGTTTCTCGCGCTTGCGCTGGTGATGGTTTATGTCGGCGCGGTGATGGTGCTGTTCCTGTTCGTGGTGATGATGCTCGACATCGACATCACGCGCCTGCGTCAAGGCTTCTGGGCGAACATGCCGCTGGCCGCCACGCTGGGGCTGGTGATGGCTGCCGAAATGGTGTGGGTGCTTTCAACCGATTTCTTTGCGAGCGGCGTTTTCTTCAACGAGTCCATGCCGGCCGACTACAGCAACACCAAAGAACTGGGCCGCCTGTTGTTTACCGATTACGTTTATCCCTTCGAACTGGCTTCGATCATTCTGCTGGTCGCCATTATCGCCGCCGTGGTGCTGACGCTGCGCCGCCGTACCGATGTGCGCCACCTCGATCCCGCCAAACAGATTGCCGTCAAACATGCCGACCGCATTCGCGTTGTGCAGATGCCGGCTGAGAAGGAGGCCGAATGATGATTACGCTGCCTCATTATCTGGCGGTTTCCGGGCTGCTGTTTGCCATCGGCGTGTTCGGCATTTTCCTCAACCGGAAGAACCTGATCGTTCTGCTTATGGCCATTGAGTTGATGCTGCTGGCGGTGAACATGAACTTCGTCGCCTTCTCGCATTATCTGGACGATCTGGCCGGTCAGTTGTTCGTCTTTTTCATCCTGACAGTGGCGGCGGCTGAATCAGCCATCGGTTTGGCGATTCTGGTTGTGCTGTTCCGCAATCTCTCAACGATTGATGTCGACAAGCTCGACAGCCTGAAGGGCTAACGGCATGAAGACCCTGTACCTGATCATTCCCTTCGCGCCGCTGCTCGGCGCCATCGTCGCCGGTCTGTTCGGCAAGGCGATTGGCCGCGCCGGCGCGCATGTGGTGACCATCCTCGGTGTCGCCATCTCCCTCGTCTGCGCCGGATTGGTCATGCAGGATGTGCTTGACGGCAACACCTTCAACGGGCCGGTGTACACCTGGATGGAGACGGACGGCCTCAAGTTCGAGATCGGTTTCCTGATCGACCGGCTGACTGCCGTGATGATGGTCGTCGTTACTTTCGTGTCCTTGATGGTGCACATTTACACCATCGGCTACATGGCGGAAGACCCTGGCTATCAGCGCTTCTTCAGCTATATCTCGCTGTTTACCTTCTCCATGCTCATGCTGGTGATGAGCAACAACTTCCTGCAACTGTTCTTCGGTTGGGAAGCGGTGGGCCTCGTCTCCTATCTGCTGATCGGTTTCTGGTACACGCGGCCAACGGCCATTTACGCCAACCTCAAAGCCTTCTTGGTCAATCGGGTCGGCGACTTCGGTTTCGTGCTGGGCATTGGCCTGATCGCCGCCTACATGGGCAGCCTCGACTACGTTACCGTGTTTGCCGACGGCAGGGAGCTTACCGCCAGCAGCGAGATCACCACCGGCTGGCCGCTGATCACCACCATTTGCATCTGCCTGTTCATCGGCGCGATGGGCAAGTCGGCGCAGTTCCCACTGCATGTCTGGCTGCCCGACTCGATGGAAGGCCCGACGCCGATCTCCGCGCTGATCCACGCCGCCACCATGGTGACGGCCGGTATTTTCATGGTCGCGCGCATGTCGCCGCTGTTTGAGTTGTCCGACACGGCGCTGTCCTTCGTCATCATCATCGGTTCCATCACGGCCCTGTTCATGGCCTTGATCGCCATTGTTCAAACCGACATCAAGCGCGTTGTCGCCTACTCGACGCTTTCGCAGCTCGGTTACATGACCGCGGCCTTGGGCGCCTCGGCCTATTCGGCGGCGATTTTCCACCTGATGACCCATGCCTTCTTCAAGGCCGTGCTGTTCCTGGGCGCGGGTTCCGTCATCATCGCCCTGCACCACGAGCAGGACATGCGCAGAATGGGCGGCCTGCGCAAGTACATGCCCATCACCTATTTGACGGTGCTGATCGGCGCGATTGCCAACGCCGGTTTGCCGCCGTTCGCCGGTTTCTTCTCCAAGGATTCGATCATTGAAGCCGTGCAACTGTCGCATATTCCGGGCGCGGGCTTTGCCTACCTGGCGCTGCTGGCTGGCGTTTTCATCGGCGGCTTTTATTCCTTCCGGCTGGTGTTCTTCGCCTTCCACGGCAAGGAGCGTTTCCGCGAGGCGGCGCATCATGACGATCATCACGGCAGCCATGACCATCACGGGCCGGCCGAGCCGCATGAATCGCCCTGGGTGGTGACGCTGCCGCTGATCCTGCTGGCGATTCCGGCGATTGCCTCCGGCTGGCTGATTGGCGACATGCTGTTCGGCGGTTATTTCGGCGATGCGATTTTCATTGGCGAGAACCATCCCGTCCTTGCGCACATGAAGGAAGAATTCCACGGCGTTGTGCCGATGATCCTGCATGGTCTGATGTCGCTGCCGTTCTGGCTCGCGCTGTCGGGCGCGGCGCTCGCGTGGTTCCTCTACATCGCGCGTCCCGAACTGCCGGCTGTGATCAAGAAGAAATTTGCCGTCGTCGCCATGATCCTCGAAGAGAAGTACGGGTTCGACCGCTTCAACGACTGGTTCTTCGCAGGCGGCACCCGCGCGATTGGTCAGGGTCTCTGGAAAGCCGGCGATCAAACCATGATCGACGGTATCGCGGTCAACGGTTCTGCCAAGGCGGTTGGCCGTCTTGCCGGCGTGGTGCGTCTGCTGCAAAGCGGGCAGATTTACACCTACGCTTTCTCGATGATCATCGGCCTGTTTGTGCTGATGACCTTCTGGTTGATTCGAAGCTGATAGGAAGAAAGCCGGATGAATTATCCCATTCTGAGCCTCGCGATCTGGGTCCCGATTATCGGGGCATTGCCTTTGCTCGCTCTCGGCTCCGAGCGCCGCGATCTGGTGCGCTGGCTTGCTCTGGCAGTGGCCATTGCGGGTTTCCTCGTCACCCTGCCGCTCTATCTCGAGTTCGACCGCGGTACCGCGGCCATGCAGTTCATCGAGCAAGCGCCCTGGATCGAGCGTTTCAATATTCACTACTTCCTCGGTGTTGATGGCATTTCGGTCTTGTTCATCCTGCTCAACAGCTTCATCACCGTTCTGGTGGTGATTGCCGGCTGGCAAATCATCAATGAGAAAGTCGCCCAGTACATGGCCGCCTTCCTCATCATGTCCGGCTTGATGAACGGCATTTTCTCCTCGCTCGACGCAGTGCTCTTTTATGTGTTCTTCGAGGCCAGCCTGATTCCGATGTACATCATCATCGGCGTCTGGGGCGGGCCGAGCCGGGTTTATGCCGCCTTCAAGTTCTTCCTCTACACGCTGCTCGGCTCACTGCTGATGCTGGTGGCGCTGATCTACCTGTTCATACAGGCAGACGGCAGCTTCAACCTGCTCTACTGGCACCAGTTGCGTCTGGAAATGACGCCGCAGATTCTGATTTTCGTGGCCTTCTTCGCGGCTTTCGCCGTCAAGGTGCCGATGTGGCCGGTGCATACCTGGCTGCCGGATGCCCACGTCGAAGCGCCGACCGGCGGTTCGGTAGTGCTGGCGGCCATCATGCTCAAGCTCGGCGCGTACGGCTTCGTCCGGTTCTCCCTGCCCATCCTGCCGGACGCCAGCCACTTTCTGGCGCCGATGATGATTGCGCTTTCGCTGATCGCCGTGGTGTACATCGGTTTCGTCGCGCTGGTGCAGGCCGACATGAAGAAGCTGATTGCCTATTCGTCGATTTCGCACATGGGCTTCGTGACGCTGGGCTTCTTCATATTCAACCAGATTGGCATCGAAGGCGCGCTGGTACAAATGATTTCGCACGGCTTCATTTCAGCGGCCATGTTCCTTTGCGTCGGCGTCATGTACGACCGCATGCACTCGCGCCAAATCGCCGACTACGGCGGCGTGGTCAACCGGATGCCCAAATTCGCGGCCTTCTTCATGCTGTTCGCCATGGCCAACTCCGGCCTGCCTGCCACTTCCGGCTTCGTCGGCGAGTTCATGGTCATCCTCGGCGCAATCAAGTTCAACTTCTGGGTCGGCTTCTGCGCGGCCATCACTTTGATCCTCGGCGCGGCCTACACGCTGTGGATGTACAAGCGCGTCGTTTTCGGCGCGGTCGCCAACGATCACGTTGCGGAACTGACCGATATCTGCTGGCGCGAATTCCTGGTGCTTGCCCTGCTGGCCGTTGCCGTACTGGCCATGGGCGTGTATCCCTTCCCCTTCACCGACATCATGCATGCCTCAGTAGATAATCTGCTGCAGCATGTAGCGATGAGCAAGTTGTAACCGGCGCGAGTCTAACGATGCTATCGAACTTCGTGATGCCCGACCTGATTCCGGCCGCGCCGGAATTATTCCTGACAATCATGGCCTGCGTGATTCTGCTGGTCGACCTGTTTGCCGGCTCGATCCGCCGCCTGCTGACCGGCCCGCTGACGCTGGTGGCCCTGTTCGGCTGCGCCCTGATGACCTGGCAAGGCTTCGGCGACCCGACGCCCCTGACCTTCAGCGGCATGTTCATCCATGACGGCGTTGCCGACTTCCTGAAGCTGTTTGTCTATCTGGCGGTGTTCATGGCGCTGGTCTATGGCCGTGGCTATCTGGCTGACCGCGGCCTCGACAAGGGCGAGTATTACCTGCTGGTGCTGTTTGCCACGCTGGGCATGATGGTGATGATTTCGGCAAACAGCTTCCTGACCATGTATCTTGGTCTGGAAATGCTCTCGCTTTCACTCTATGCGCTGGTGGCTATCGACCGCGATTCGACGCGCGCCACCGAGGCCGCGATGAAATATTTTGTGCTCGGCGCGCTGGCCTCCGGCCTGCTGCTTTACGGCATGTCGATGATCTACGGCGCCACCGGCACACTGGAAATCAGTCTTGTCGCGCAGGCTCTCCAGGCGGGCGTTGCCAGCAAGACCGTTCTGATTTTCGGTCTGGCGTTTCTGGTGGCCGGCATTGCCTTCAAGCTCGGCGTCGTGCCTTTCCACATGTGGGTGCCCGATGTCTATCACGGCGCGCCGACCGCAATCACCCTGTTCATCGCCTCCGCGCCCAAGCTGGCCGCCTTCGCCATGGCCCTGCGCCTGCTGGTTTCCGGCCTCTACGGCCTGGCCGAGCAGTGGCAGATGATGCTGATGCTGATGGCCGTCCTGTCCATCGGCCTCGGCAACCTGGCGGCTATCGCGCAGCGGAATATCAAGCGCATGCTGGCGTACTCCGGCATCTCGCATATGGGCTTCATGCTGCTGGCCCTGATGAGCGGCAGCGTCGGCGGCGAAGCCGATCTGATGAGGGCGCTGGACGCTTACAGCGCCGCCATGTACTACATCGTTGCCTACGTCATCATGTCGCTCGGCGCTTTCGGCACCGTTCTGCTGCTGTCGCGCGCCGGCTACGAAGCCGAAAATCTGGAAGACTTCAAGGGCCTCAACGAGCGCAGCCCCTGGTTCGCGTTAATGATGATGATCTTCATGCTCTCGATGGCGGGCATTCCGTTCTTCGTCGGCTTTTTCGCCAAGTTCTCGGTGCTGCTGGCCGCCGTTGCCGCCGGTCAGATCGCCGTCGTCGTCATTGCCGTGATCTTCTCGCTGATCGGCGCTTTCTACTACCTGCGCGTCATCAAGCTGATGTATTTCGATGCGCCCACCGACAGCGCGCCGATTCTGGCCAGCATGGACATGAAGATTCTGCTCTCGGCCAATGGTCTGGCGGTAGCCCTGCTTGGCCCGTTCTCCGACGTGTTGATCCGGGCTTGCCGGCTGGCGCTGCTTAGCTGATTTGCATGGATGACGCCGGGTTCCATGAGGAAACCCTAAGCTCGGAAGAAGTCTTTTCCGGCAAGCTGCTGCATGTTCATCGTGATCAGGTGCGCTTGCCCGACGGCAAGCAAAGCCTGCGCGAATGGGTCGCCCATCCGGGCGCTGTCGTCATCATCGCCCAACTCGAAAACGGCAATCTGATTTTTGAAAGACAGTTCCGTTATCCGCTGCGGCAGATATTTCTGGAACTGCCCGCCGGCAAAATTGATCCGGGCGAACACATCCTCGATACCGCCCGCCGTGAACTGCGCGAAGAAACCGGCCACAAGGCCAAATTCTGGCGGCACATCGGCACCATGCACACCTGCATCGGCTACTCCAATGAACGCATCGAAATTTTCTTCGCCAAAGAACTGAGTTACGTCGGCCACGCCCTCGACGACGGCGAAATTCTCGAAGTCATCGAACTAAGCCTCCGCGATGCACTGCTCTGCGTGCGCGATGGCGAAATCACCGACGCCAAAACCATCACCGCCCTGCTTTGGGCAGAGAAAATCCTGTCGGGGGAGTGGGGGCAGCAGGATGCAGGTTTCAGGGTACAGGGTACAGATAAAACCTGAAACCCGTGTCTTGGCGCGATTAGAATCCGCTTTTGAATAAATACCCCATGAGGTAATCATGTCACGGGTCATTGCTGTGTGCGGCTTGGGCTATGTCGGCCTGCCGCTGGCTGTAGCGTTCGGCAAGAAGTACGAGACCATCGGTTACGATCTTTCGGAAACCAAGGTCGCCCATTACAGGAAGTTTGTTGATCCTACGGGCGAGGTCAGCACCGAGGACTTGAAGGCGGCGACCAGACTGACGGTTTCTGCCGATCCGGTGACTTTGGCCAAAGCCGACATCATCATCGTCGCGGTGCCGACGCCGGTTGACGAGGTGCATATTCCGGATTTTTCGCCTCTGATCGGCTCCTCGACGACCGTCGGCAAGTACATGAAAAAGGGCGCGATTGTCGTGTATGAGTCGACCGTCTATCCCGGCACCACGGAGGAAGTTTGCATTCCCCTGCTGGAACAGCATTCGGGAATGAAGTGGAAGCAGGGCTTTCACGTCGGCTATTCGCCGGAGCGTGTCAATCCGGGCGACAAGGAACGCACCATCACCAAAATCGTCAAAGTGGTTTCGGGGGATGATGCGGCGACACTGGATGCCGTCGCCGAGGTTTACGCTTCCATTATTACCGCCGGTGTCCATCGCGCCAGTTCCATCAAGGTCGCCGAAGCTGCCAAGGTCATCGAGAATACTCAACGCGACTTGAACATCGCCTTGATGAATGAGCTGTCGATGATCTTCGACCGTATCGGCATCGACACGCTTGAAGTACTCCAAGCCGCGGGAACCAAGTGGAACTTTTTGCCGTTTCGCCCGGGTCTGGTCGGCGGGCATTGCATCGGTGTCGATCCCTATTATCTGACCCACAAGGCCGAGGCGCTCGGCTATCACTCACAGTTGATCTTGACCGGCCGGCGAATCAACAACGGCATGGCCGCTTATATCGCCCAGCAGACCATCAAGGGTCTGATTCGCAGCGGCAGCCAAGTCAAAGGCGCGAAAGTCATTGTGCTCGGTCTGACCTTCAAGGAAAACTGCCCCGATTTACGCAACTCCAAAGTAGCCGATCTAATCAGGGAACTACGCGATTACGGCTGCGACGTTTCAGTACACGACCCGCTTGCCGAAGCATCGGAAGCGCAACACGAATACGGAATTTCCCTTTGCGCTTGGCAAGCCTTGCCGCAACAAGCCGACGCAGTTGTCGCCGCAGTCGCCCACCGCGAATATCTCACCATGCCGCTCAACGGCATTCTCAGCCGCCTCAAATCCGGCGGCCTGTTCGTCGACGTCAAGTCGGCCTACGATGAGAAGGCCGTCCGCGCTGCGGGGTACGCGCTCTGGCGGCTTTGACCACAGGGTTTACGCCGCCAATCCACCCTTCCGATGCGGGGCGATGACTTGGAGGATTTGCGCGAAGACTTTGGGGGTGCCGCAGATGATGTTGCCGGTGGTGAGGTAGTTGGGTTCGCCGGCAAGGTCGCTGACCAGACCGCCGGCTTCGGTGATGAGGAGGGCGCCGGCGGCCATGTCCCAGGGGGAGAGGCCGAATTCCCAGAAACCATCCAGGCGGCCGGATGCGACGTAAGCGAGGTCGAGCGCGGCCGCGCCCGGCCTGCGGACGCCGGCGGCGCGGCGGGTCATTTCCTTGAAGATGGCGAGATAGGCGTCGATGTGGTCGAACACGCGATAGGGGAAGCCAGTGCCGATCAGGGCTTCGTCGAGCCGGTTGCGCTTCGAGACGCGGATGCGCTTGTCGTTGAGGAACGCGCCCGCGCCTTTCGAGGCGGTGAATAACTCGTTGCGTGTAGGGTCGTAGACGACGGCGTGGGTCAGCACGCCCTTGTGGGTTTGGGCAATCGACACGGCGTATTGCGGGAAGCCGTGAATGAAGTTGGTGGTGCCGTCGAGCGGGTCGATGATCCACTGGAATTCGGCATCTTCAGCGCCGGAGCGGCCGGTCTCCTCTGCTAAAATCGCGTGCTTGGGATAGGCTTCGCGCAGCGTTTCAATGATGACGGCTTCAGCGGCTTTGTCGACTTCGGTGACGAAATCGTTTTGCTGCTTGACGTTGACGGTGAGTTGACCGACATCGAGACTGGCGCGATTGATGATCTGGCCCGCGCGGCGGGCGGCCTTGATGGCAATATTGAGTGTGGGGTGCATGGCCGTGATTCTAGCAGGCAGAGACAATGAGCCTTCCTTCGTCGCTTGAGCGAATTCGCATTGTCCTGTGCCAGCCGAGCCATCCCGGCAATATCGGCGCGGCGGCGCGCGCGATGAAAACCATGGGGCTGACCCGTCTCTATCTGGTTGCGCCGAAAATTTTCCCTGATCCGCAGGCGACCGCCATGGCCGCCGGCGCGGTTGATGTGCTTGCCAATGCCCGAATTTGCGCCTCGCTTGCCGAGGCGCTGACAGGCACGGTTGCCGCCACGGCCTTGACGAGCCGCCGCCGCGATCTGGCTACTGAACCGGCTTGGGCGCGACCGGCAGCGGCGCAGTTGGCCGCCGAAGCCGCTTCGGGCGAGGTGGCGCTGGTGTTCGGCAACGAAACGGCGGGGCTTTCGAATGAGGAGCTGTCGCTTTGCCGCCACTGGGCGCTGATCCCGACCGATCGGGAATTCAAGTCGCTCAATTTGGCGCAAGCCGTGCAGATTCTTTGTTATGAGTTGCGCATGGCCGCCGTCGATGCGGGGCCGCCGCCCACGGTGACGGAGGCGGGCGCGCCTGCCAGCCACGAGGAAGTTGAGGCGCTGATCGGCCATCTCGAACGCGCGGTGATCGCCAGCGGTTTTCTCGATCCCGCCAAGCCCAAGCGGCTGATTCCGCGGATGCGGCGCATGTTTGCGCGGGCGGGGCTGGAGAAGGAGGAGGTCAATATTCTGCGCGGAATGCTGTCCTCGTTCGAGAAATAGGTTACTCTTGAGATCGGAATTTTTGTACGCTTAATATCTTTTGCTTATGTTCACTCATTTTCGTGAAGACATCGCCTGCGTTTTCGAGCGCGATCCGGCAGCCAGGACAACTTGGGAAGTCCTGACCTGCTATCCGGGTTTCCACGCCCTGACGCTGCATCGTTTCTCGCATTGGCTGTGGGGCCACCGCCTGCGCTGGCTCGCCCGCTGGTCGTCGCATTTCGGGCGCTGGCTGACCGGCATCGAAATTCATCCGGGCGCGACCGTCGGCAGGCGGGTGTTCATCGACCACGGCATGGGCGTAGTGATCGGCGAGACGGCCGAAATCGGCGATGGTTGCACGCTCTATCATGGCGTGACGCTGGGCGGCACTTCCTGGCATAAGGGCAAGCGCCATCCGACGCTGATGTCCGGCGTGGTCATCGGCGCGGGGGCGAAGGTGCTGGGGCCCATCACCATCGGCGCGGAGGCCAAGGTGGGATCGAACGCGGTCGTCGTCCGCGATGTTCCCGCAGGGGCCACGGCGGTCGGTATTCCGGCGCGCATCGTTCATCCGGGGCAGGAGCAGGTCCGTCAGGAAAAGGCGGCGGAGATGGGCTTTTCCGCCTATGCCGTGACAGGCAAAGAGGATGATCCGCTGTCGATGGCGATTCACGGTCTGCTCGACCACGCAGTCGAAACGGATCGCCGCATTGAGGTGCTCCTGCGTTACATCGAGCGTTGCGGCGTTTCGCTGGAAGACGATGTCGCGACGGCGGACAAGTTTGATCCCAACTACCTGTCCAGGATAGTTGACCAATAACCTCAACAAGTAATATAGTTTAGAAGCGCGGTCGGATATTGTGCCGCCCCCTTCAACGAGAGACTTTGAGGTGCCTTTATGCGATTAACAACCAAAGGCCGTTTCGCGGTAACGGCGATGATTGATCTCGGCCTGCGTCAGCACGCCGGTCCTGTAACGCTGGCAAGCATTGCCGAGCGCCAGAAAATTTCCCTGTCCTATCTGGAGCAGCTATTCGGCAAGCTGCGCCGCAATCGTCTTGTCGCCAGCGTGCGCGGCCCCGGCGGCGGTTATTGTGTCGCCAAGCCGATGTACCAGATGTCGGTGGCCGACATCATTCAGGCCGTCGATGAGACGCTGGATGCGACCCAGTGCAGCGGCCGCGCCGACTGTCACGACGATCATCCCTGCATGACGCATACCCTGTGGAGTACGCTGAACGAAAAGATGTTCGAATACCTGCGTTCCGTGACCCTGCAGGAACTGGTCGATCAGCAGAAGAACGATGCCGGCTATCAAGCTGCGCCGCCGGTAGAACAGCCTGTTCGCCGGCCCATGCGCCGCATTCCGATGACAGTCACGGCCTGAAGCCGGACGGCTGAAGGAGAAAGACGATGTTGAAGTTGCCCATCTATCTCGATTACTCGGCGACCACGCCGGTCGACCCGCGAGTAGCGCAGAAGATGATTCCGTATTTGACTGAGCATTTCGGCAATCCCGCGTCCCGCTCCCATCCGTTCGGATGGGAAGCCGATGCGGCGGTGGAAGCCGCGCGTGAAGAAGTCGCCAAACTGGTCAATGCTGATCCCAGAGAAATCATCTGGACTTCGGGCGCGACCGAGTCGGACAATCTGGCGATCAAGGGCGCTGCTCATTTTTACGCGGGCAGCAAGGGCAAGCACATCATCACCGTCGCCACCGAGCACAAGGCCGTGCTCGATACCTGCAAGGAAATGGAGCGCGAAGGTTTCGAGGTGACTTATCTCGAACCGCAGGAAAGTGGCCTGCTTGATCTCGGCCAGTTCAAAGCGGCGCTGCGCAAAGATACCGTGCTGGCTTCGGTGATGGCCGTCAATAACGAAATCGGCGTCATTCAGCCGATTGCCGAACTCGGCGCGCTCTGCCGCGAGAATGGCACCCTCTTTCACGTCGACGCGGCGCAGGCGACCGGCAAAATGCCGATTGATCTTGCCGAGTTGCCGGTCGATTTGATGTCCTTCTCCGCGCACAAAACCTACGGCCCCAAGGGCATCGGCGCGCTTTATGTCCGGCGCAAGCCGCGCGTTCGCATCGAAGCGCAAATGCACGGCGGCGGTCACGAGCGCGGCATGCGTTCCGGTACGCTGGCGACGCATCAAATCGTTGGCATGGGCGAAGCCTTCCGTCTGGCCCGTCTGGAAATGGCCGCCGAGAACGAGCGCATCCGCGCCCTGCGCGACCGCCTGCTGCAAGGGCTGACCGGCATTGAGGCAGTGTGCGTCAACGGCGATCTCGAAAGCCGCGTGCCGCACAACCTCAACCTCAGCTTCGCCTATGTCGAAGGCGAATCGCTGATGATGGCGATTAAAGACATCGCCGTTTCCTCCGGCTCGGCCTGCACGTCAGCCTCGCTCGAACCTTCCTATGTGTTGCGCGCGCTTGGGCGGCCTGATGAGCTGGCGCATAGTTCGATCCGCTTCACGCTGGGCCGCTTCACCACCAGCGAGGAAATCGACTACACGGTCAAACTGCTGCGCGAAAAAATTGCCAAGCTGCGCGATCTGTCGCCGCTCTGGGAAATGTACAAGGACGGCATCGACATCAACACCGTGCAATGGGCGGCGCACTAGGAGAACAGCATGTCATACAGCACCAAAGTTATCGACCACTATGAAAACCCGCGCAATGCCGGTTCCTTCGACAAGGACGATGGCGGCGTCGGTACCGGCATGGTCGGCGCGCCGGCCTGCGGCGATGTCATGAAGTTGCAGATCAAGGTCGGCAAGGGCGGCGTCATCGAGGATGCCAAGTTCAAGACCTACGGCTGCGGCTCGGCCATCGCCTCGTCGTCGCTGGTCACCGAATGGGTCAAGGGCAAGACGCTGGAACAGGCGCTGGAAATCAAGAACATCCAGATCGCGGAAGAACTGGCATTGCCGCCGGTGAAAATTCACTGTTCCATTCTGGCGGAGGACGCGATTAAAGCGGCCGTCGCCGACTACAGGAAAAAGCAGGGAGCCTGAACATGGCCATCACCATGACTGAAAGCGCCGCCAAACATGTGGCGAATTTTCTTGCCAAGCGCGGCAAGGGCATCGGCATCCGCCTCGGCGTGAAAACGTCGGGCTGTTCCGGCATGGCCTACAAGCTGGAATTCGCCGATGCCGCCGATCCCGAAGACTTGGTATTCGATACGCAGGGTCTGAAGATCATCGTCGATCCGCGCAGCCTGCCGTATATCGACGGCACGGAACTCGATTACACGCGGGAAGGGCTGAACGAAGGCTTCAAGTTCAACAACCCGAACATCAAGGATCAGTGCGGTTGCGGCGAATCGTTTACCGTTTGACATGATTTTCAGCCCAGACGATTTTGCCCGCGACCACTTTGCGCTGTTCGGCCTGCCGCGCCGTCAGGCGCTCGACGAGACCGAACTCGAGCGCCAATACCGCGACGTGCAGGCCCGTGTGCATCCCGACAAGCACACCCATTTGACCGAGGCCGATCAACGGCTGGCGATGCAGTGGGCCACCCGGACGAATGAGGCTTACGCAACGCTGAAAAGCCCGCTCAAACGCGCGGTCTACCTACTCTGCCTGCTTGGGCATGATCTTCATGCCGAGCGGAATACCGCGATGCCCGCCGGATTTCTCATTGAGCAGATCGGCTTGCGCGAGGCGGTGGCCGAGGCGCGCGGCGCGAGCGGCATCGGCGAGCTGGAACGTCTGCGTCGCCAAATGCAAACTGAAATGAGCAACCAGTATCAACGTCTGACGCAGGCGATGGATGAAGCGCATGACTATGAACGCGCCGCCGGCATCGCGCGCGAATTGATGTTTCAGGAAAAGCTGATTTACGAAATCGATGAGGCGCTGGAAGCCGTCGAAGCGAACGCATAATGGCATTACTGCAAATTTCCGAACCCGGCCAATCAGCGGCCCCGCATGAACACCGTCTGGTGGTCGGCATCGACCTCGGCACGACGAATTCGCTGGTAGCCACTGTGCGCAGCGGCCTCTCGGCCGCCCTTAAAGACGAACTGGGGCGGCTGTTGTTACCCTCGGTCGTCCATTACGCAGCCGGTGGAACCATCGAGGTCGGTTATGGCGCGCAGGCGCATCAGTCGACCGATCCCCGCAACACCATCGTTTCGGTCAAGCGTTTCATGGGCCGCGGACGCAAGGACATCGCCAACATCGACGCGATGCCCTACGATTTCGTGGACGCCGAAGGCATGATCAAGCTGCGCACCGCGCAGGGCGTCAAGTCGCCGGTCGAAATCTCGGCGGATATTCTGCGCAATTTGCGTGTGCGCGCCGAAGCCGCGCTCGGTGGGCCGCTGACCGGCGCGGTCATCACTGTGCCCGCGTATTTCGACGACGCTCAGCGGCAGACCACCAAAGACGCGGCCCGCCTTGCCGGTCTCGATGTGTTGCGCCTGCTCAACGAACCGACTGCGGCAGCGATTGCCTACGGCCTCGACAACGCAGCCGAAGGTATTTACGCCATTTACGATCTGGGCGGCGGCACGTTCGATATTTCGATTCTGAAACTCGCCAAGGGCGTTTTCCAAGTGCTGTCCACGGGCGGCGATTCGGCGCTGGGCGGCGATGATTTCGATCATCGGGTGTTTTGCTGGATTATCGAGCAAGCCAAACTGACGCCCGTATCGCTGCACGACGCGCGGCTGCTGCAAACCCACGCCCGCGAAGCCAAGGAATATTTGACCTTCAATGGCGAAGCGCCGATTACCGCCAAGCTGTCGACCGGCGAGTTCGTCGATCTCAAACTGACGCCGGCCATTTTCACGGAAATCACCAAAACGCTGGTGCAAAAAACGCTCACGGCAACGCGCAAAGCCTTGCGCGATGCCGGTCTCGCGCCGAGCGATATCAAAGGCGTGGTCATGGTCGGCGGCGCGACGCGAATGCCGCAGGTTCAGAAAGCGGTCGGCGAATATTTCGGTCAGGAGCCGCTCAACAATCTCGACCCCGATCGCGTTGTCGCGCTGGGCGCGGCCATTCAAGCCAACCTACTGGCTGGAAACCGCGCCGCCGGAGACGACTGGCTGCTGCTCGATGTCATTCCGCTGTCGCTGGGCATCGAGACCATGGGCGGCCTCACCGAAAAAATCATCCCGCGCAACGCGACGATTCCGGTCGCGCGCGCGCAGGACTTCACCACCTTCAAGGATGGCCAGACCGCGATGGCGCTGCATGTGGTGCAAGGCGAGCGCGAACTGGTCTCCGACTGCCGCAGCCTCGCCCGCTTTGAACTGCGCGGCATTCCGCCGATGGTCGCAGGGGCGGCGCGAATCCGCGTTACTTTTCAGGTCGACGCGGACGGGTTGCTGTCGGTCGCCGCCCGCGAGCAAACCACCGGCCACGAGGCCCGCATTGAAGTCAAACCTTCCTATGGGCTGACCGACGACGAAGTGGCGGCCATGCTCAAAGACGGCTTCTCGCACACGGGCGACGATGCCTTCCGGCGCGCGCTGCGCGAAGCGCAGGTCGAAGCGCAACGGCTGATCGAGGCCGTGCAATCGGCGCTCAGGGAAGACGCCCAACTCCTGTCAGCGCCGGAGCACACGCATATCGACTCCTGCGTCGCCGGATTGCAAGCCGTGATGATGGGCGACGACCGCCGCGCCATCGACAACGCCATGGCCGCACTCAGCAAAGGCACGGCGGAATTCGCCGCGCGACGCATGAACCGGAGTGTGCAACGGGCGCTTTCCGGCAAAAAAGTTTCGGAGCTTTAATCCATGACCCGCATCATCGTCCTGCCGCACCCCGCGCTTTGTCCCGAAGGCGCCGTCATCGAAGCGGAACCCGGAACCTCCCTCTGCGACGCGCTGCTCGCCAACGGCATTGAAATCGAACACGCCTGCGAAAAATCCTGCGCCTGCACCACCTGCCACATCATCATCCGCGAAGGCTACCCCTCGCTCGACCCCGCCGAAGAAACCGAAGACGACCTGCTCGACAAAGCATGGGGGCTGACCTCCGCCTCGCGCCTGTCCTGCCAGGCCATCATCGCCGATACGCCGCTCACTGTCGAAATCCCGAAATACACCATCAACATGGTCAAAGAGGGCGGAGGTAAGCGCAAATGAAGTGGACCGACGTCACCGAAATCGCCATCCAACTGGCCGACGCCCATCCTGATCAAGACCCCAGGCGCATCAACTTCCTCGACCTGATGAACTGGGTCATCGCGCTGCCCAACTTCACCGGCAACGCCAACCACTGCGGCGAAAAAATCCTCGAAGCCATCCAGCAGGCATGGATAGACGAGGCTGATTAGCCCCACCCATCTCGTCATTCTGCGACTATGCTTCGCTTCGCGCAGAATGACGGAAAGAATGTAATCGCTTAAACCGAAAATGCTCTAAGAACTGTAGCCATTGACGGAGAGGTTGAAAATGTTTGATCTGGCGGCAGGATGTTCGCGTATTTTTAAGTCGGCTTTCAGGCTAATTCCGGTTTTCGGTTTCATGCTGGCCGCGGCGGCTTGTGCCCCTGTTGCGCAGGAGCGCCACAGCAGGATAGGGTTGGCGAATCCCGCATCGGAAAATTGCATCAAGCTCGGCGGTCAGCTTGAGATACGCCGGGAAACGGGCGGGGAGGTGGGATATTGCCACTTGCCGGATGGACGGGTCATCGAGGAATGGGCGCTTTTCCGCGAAACCGGAAATAAGTAGAACCTCAAACGCCGGGATTGCGCTACGCTTATTCCATTCCGCCGCGCTGACGTAATAACCCTTTACATTTGCCCATGCTGATCGACACTCACTGTCATCTGGATGCTGCCGAGTTTGATGGCGACCGTGCTGCTGTGGCGGCGCGGGCAGAGGCGGTTGGCGTCGGTTGTATGGTGGTGCCGTCGGTGGAGCGGGGCGGGTTCGATGCTGTTGCCGATGTCTGCCGGCAGTTTTCCGGTTGTTGGCCCGCTTATGGGATTCATCCCCT
>JAISPO010000115.1 GCA_031274855.1 Zoogloeaceae bacterium
AATTCGGCGCGGCAGGCCGCCCAAGTGTCGTGGACGCGCATCTTCGCGTATTCGTGATAGTCGAGTCCGGCGCGGCGCAAGGATCGGTCGTCGATGTCGAAGCCCAGAGGCCGCACCAGATGTAGCGTCGCCCCCGTGTTGGCCGCAAGGCGAATGACATTGCCGGTGTTGGGCGGAATCTCTGGCTGGAAAAGGACAATATGGAACATGGCAGCGCAGTAGGTTGGGGTGAGCAAAGCGAACCCCAACATCGCAGCCCGGCTATCTCACCTGTAGCAAATCATCCGTAGAGCACCTTGACGTTGGCGGGAGTCAGCCATTCGTTGAGGGAGGCGAGTAGCGCGTCGTCGAGGGTGACGCGCCAGTTTTCGGGCAGGGTGATTTCGGTTTCGGCGGATTGATTGCGGTAACTCAGGCGCACCGGACAAGCGCCTGCGCCGGTCTTGCGGTAAGGGGCGAGTATCGCTTGCAGGCGGCGAGCGTCGTCGGCCCGTGTGCTGCCGTTCATCGCGAGCCGCAAGCCTTTGGCGAAACGCGCCCGCGCTTCGCCCAGCGTCAGCAGCCGGTCGGCGGTAATGCGCAGGCCGCCGGTGTAGTCGTCGTTCTGCACCTTGCCTTCGATCAGCAGCAGTTCGTCTTCCTTGATCTTGCCGCGCTCGGCTTCCCACAGTTCATTGAACACGGAAACTTCAATCTGCCGCGTGGCGTCGTCGATCAGGATGATGCACATTTTGCCGCGCCGCGTCATCTGGGTGCGCGTGCTGATGACGATACCGGCCAGCAGCAGCGGATCGCGTTGCGCTTGCAATTCGGCCAGACGGCGTTTGACAAAGGGCTTCAACTCCTGCGCGTATTCGTTGTACGGATGGCCGGAAAGGAAGAAGCCGAGCGCCTGTTTTTCGTTGAGCAGGCGTTCGCGCTCGCCCCAGCGCGGCACGTCGACATAGTGTGTTTGTGGCGCGGCGTCATGGCCGCCCGCGTCGAACAACCCGCCCTGCAAGGCGTTGCGCTCGGCTTGCTCGGCGGCTTCCAGCGCCACGCCGATGGAGGCGAGCAGCTTGTGGCGATGATCGTCGAGGCTGTCGAATGCGCCCGCGCGGATCAGGGCTTCGACGACGCGGCGATTGACCACGCGCTTATCCACGCGGCGGCAGAACTCGAACAGATCAATAAACGGCCCGCCTTCGCCACGCGCCTTGAGGATGACCGACAGCGCGGAATCGCCGGTGCCTTTGATCGCGCCCAAGCCATAGCGGATGGTCTTGCCATCGGTGGGCTGGAAGCGCACGCCGCCGAGGTTGATGTCGGGCGGCAGGAAAGTGATGCCGTTCTCTCTGGCGTCGTTGTAGAAGAACTGCACCTTGTCGGTGTTGGCCATTTCCGACGACAGCGTCGCGGCGGCGAAGGCTGCGGGATGATGCTGTTTGAGCCACGCGGTCTGGAAGGCGACCACGGAGTAGGCGGCGGCGTGCGACTTGTTGAAGCCGTAACCGGCGAACTTTTCGATGATGTCGAAAATTTCATTCGCCACAATATTGGCGATGCCGCTCTGCGCCGCGCCTGCGACGAAAATCTGGCGCTGCTTGGCCATTTCCTCCGGCTTTTTCTTGCCGATGGCGCGGCGCAAGAGGTCAGCGCCGCCAAGGCTGTAACCGGCGATCACCTGCGCGGTCTGCATCGCCTGTTCCTGATAAATCATGATGCCGTAGGTGTTCGTCAGCACCTTTTCCAGCGTCGGATGCGGGTAAATGACCCGCTCGCGCTTGTGCTTGCGGGCAATGAAACTGGGGATGTTTTCCATCGGCCCGGGCCGGTAGAGCGCGTTGAGGGCGATCAGGTCTTCGATGCAGTCGGGCCTGGCCTGCACCAGCGTATCTTTCATGCCGCCGGATTCAAACTGGAATACCGCGGTGGTGTTGGCCGTCTTGAAAATGTGGTCGTAGGTGGCCCTGTCGTCGAGCGGCAGGGTGTCGAGGCTCACGTCCGCGCCGTCGATGGCGCGCGCGAAGTTCACGGCTTCGGCGAGGATGGTCAGCGTGCGCAGGCCGAGAAAGTCGAACTTGACCAGGCC
Organism: Zoogloeaceae bacterium; assembly: GCA_031274855.1. Classification (GTDB taxonomy): domain Bacteria; phylum Pseudomonadota; class Gammaproteobacteria; order Burkholderiales; family Rhodocyclaceae; genus Fen-999. Next base: position 2,072 of record JAISPO010000115.1, read on the forward strand.
TGCTTTTTCAACATCATCCTTGTCGAACTGGCTAACGGTGGTCAGGCCGCCATCGGCCGAGTAGAGCGGGCAAAAGTCGGTGAGCTTGTCCGGCGCGATCAGCACGCCACCCGCGTGCATCCCCACATTGCGCACCATGCCTTCGAGCTTGAGCGCCAAGTCCCAGAGCGCTTTCAGCCCCTCTTCTTCGTCGAGACGCTGGGCGATGGCCGATTCCACTTCCATCGCTTTTTCCAGCGTGATGCCGAGTTCGTTCGGGATCAGCTTGGCGAACTGGTCGACGAAATTGAAACCGAGATCGAGCACGCGGCCCACGTCGCGGATCACCGCCTTGGCCGCCATGGTGCCGAACGTGGCGATCTGCGAAACCGCATGGCCGCCGTATTTTTCCTTGACGTACTGGATGACGCGATCGCGCCCTTCCTGGCAAAAGTCGATGTCGAAGTCCGGCATCGAAACGCGCTCAGGATTGAGGAATCGCTCGAACAGCAGTTCATAGCGGATCGGATCGAGATCGGTAATCAGCAGGCTGTACGCCACCAGCGACCCCGCGCCGGAACCGCGCCCGGGGCCGACCGGCACGCCGTTCTTCTTCGCCCACTGAATAAAATCGGCGACGATCAGGAAGTAACCGGCGAAGCCCATCTGCTGGATGGTTTTGATTTCGAATTCGAGGCGCTCGGCATAACGGAGCTGCTGATTTTTCCGCTCGGCAGCGTCGGGAAAGAGTTGAGTCAACCGCTGTTCCAAGCCGAGCCGCGACTGTTGCGCGAGATATTCGTCAATCGAAACACCCTCAGGCGTCGGAAAAACCGGCAGCTTGCTCTTGCCCAGTTCTATGGAGACGTTGCAGCGTTTGGCAATCTCGACCGAGTTTTCCAGCGCCTCGGGCAGGTCGGCGAACAACTCCGCCATCTCGGCCTGCGTTTTGAAGTACTGCGCTTCGGTGAAGTTGCGCGGCCGGCGCGGGTCGGCCAGCACATAGCCTTCGGCGATGCAGACCCGCGCCTCATGCGCTTCGAAATCGCCGCGGTCGAGAAACTGGATCGGATGCGTCGCCACCACCGGCAAGTCGAGTTCACCGGCCAGCGCCACGGTTTGCGCCACCTGCGCCTCCTGCTGCGGCTGGCCGTAGCGTTGCACTTCCAGATAGTAGCTGCCGGGAAACAGCTTGGCCCAGGTCGCCGCGCAAGCCTTGGCCTTGTCGGGCTTACCTGCCGCCAGCCATTGCCCGGCATCGCCCAGCGAGCCGCCGGAAAGCGCGATCAAACCGGAGTTGTCGCCGTTGGCAATGGCGGCGCGGCTAATCTCGGCCCGCCCGTGACGGCGCGGCGTCAAATACGCCGAGGTCAATAGTTCGCACAGGCGCAAATAGCCCGCGTGATTTTTCGCCAGCAGCAACAGACGCGGCACGCTATCGCGCCCCGCATCAAGCGCGTCTTCCTCGGCCACCCAGACATCGACGCCAATCATCGGCTTGACGCCCGCGCCGCGCGCGCCGGAGTAAAACTTGATCATGCCGAACATGTTGGCAAGATCGGTCAGCGCCAGCGCCGGCATCCCGTCCGCCCGCGCCCGCGCCACGGCAGCATCGAGCCGCGTCAGGCCGTCGGTAATCGAATATTCGCTATGCAGCCGCAGATGAACAAAGCGCGGCAATGAGGAGGCAGACATGCCGGAATTCTACCCTGCGCTGATCACAGATACGGTCGCCTCACATGCCTGCGGTATCCGCATGTCGCCGGTAACCTACAAATGCCATATATTTGTTTTTGGGAGTATTCTGGCCATCATGTTGCGCATCGCTTTTTCCTGCTGGATCATCGCTCTTGCCTTGGGAGTAGTGCCCAAGGCATTTGCCTTCGGCTTTGTCGCGCCGGAGGAAATGGAGGCTGGCGTAGCCAAATGCTCCGGCAAGAATTCCGTTAATTCGTTTGAATGTGCCAGGGGAATCGAGCAAAAGGCGCTCTCGACTGAAGGCAAGGTCGTAAGCCGGTCGGGCGACGCATTGCAAATTCATACCGAGAAGAAGATCATCTCGCTTGTAGATGTAATTGTCGATAGTTGGAGTAACTACATCTCATACAGCTATCTTGGTTACAACCAGACCATCAACAGCCATATTCTCCATGTTCAATACTACGAGGGTTTCGCTTACATGGTCATCCATCATCAATCGGGGGAGCAGGCGTCTCCATCTGGATT
>JAISPO010000126.1 GCA_031274855.1 Zoogloeaceae bacterium
AAAGGCATACAACCCGCCCATGCTGCGAAGTTAAGCCGCATTCTCGACGTGCTGAACGCCGCGAAGAACCCGGAAGGCGTCAACATTCCTTCCTTCCGCCTGCATCCCCTCAAAGGTGAATTGAAGGGTCATTGGTCGGTTTGGGTGAATGGTAATTGGCGCGTTACGTTCGTGTTTGTCGGCGTCAATGTTGAGTTGGTCGATTATCAGGACTACCACTGAAAGGATCGCATCGTGACTATAAAAAAACCTACTCACCCCGGCGAAGTGTTGCGCGAGGATGTCATCGCAGAGCTGGGCTTGACCGTAAAGGAAGCGGCTGAGCGGTTGGGTATGTCCCGGACAGCCCTGTCCCGCGTTTTGAATTGCCGGGCAGCGCTAAGCCCCGATCTGGCCTTGCGGCTGGAACAGGCTGGCGTTAGTACTGCCGATATGTGGCTTACCTTGCAGCTTAATTACGATCTGGCGCAGGCTCGCCAGTACCCGCAGCCCGTAGTCCGCGCCTTCGGCCCGGCTGTTGCCTACGCATGAGCAAGGCGCGTTAGGGGATAGAAACCCCATCGTCATTCCAACTCATCATTCCCGCGCTCAACCCCCGTCATTCCCGCGCCCCATCCCCGTCATTCCCGCGTGTTTTTGGCGGGAATCCAGCGGCTTTCATGTTGGGGTTCGCTTCGCTCACCACCAACCTACGAAACAGGTTTCAGGATTCAGCAAAATCTGAACCCTGTACCCTGAAACCTGTCTCGTCATTTCCGCGAAAGCGGAAATCCAAGGTTTTCGTTTTATTCCAGAAGCATCGCGTGCAGGGGACAGTAACCCTCTCATACGAGAATGGGGTGTTGCATGTGCATCCTTTTGTGCATACAATGAAAAACATGCAGATCGAATTCGATCCAGATAAAGCCGCGCTGAACCCAATAAACCACGATGGCGTGACGTTTGAGGAAGCAACGCCAGTGCTACTTGATCCGTATGCGCTGACCCGCGAAGACGACGGTGCGGACGGCGAGTGTCGGTGGATAACGCTAGGCATGGGTGGCGCGAATCGAATTCTGATCGTGGTATGGACGCTGCGCGGCGATAATCCGCGCCTGATTTCAGCCTGGAAGGCCAACAAGATTCAACGGAGGCGCTATGAGCAACAATTCTGACCCGATGTTTAAACGTTATGCCGACATGGATTTCACCAACGCCAAGCCGGTAGCCGAGGTACCAGCGCTAGCTCGCCTGCAAGCCGAACACGGCGGCAAGTCGCGCATCACTATTCGCCTTGACAATGCCACACTCGCCACATTCAAGGCGCGCGCCGAAATGACAGGCGGCAACTATCAGACGCTTATCAACGAGGCATTGATGCAGGCGGCACAGGGCGTAACTCTAGCGGACGTGGTTCGCAATGCGATTCGTCAGGAGCTGCGCGTAATACATGCATGAAGCAAACGATAATCCTCTCGTCATTCCGCGCGTAGTCGCAGGATCCATACGGCTTATGGATTCCGCGGCGTCGCTTCGCTCCGCGCGGAATGACGAATTTTGTAGCCGGGCCGTAAACATCCTGCTATAATCAAAAGATTAGAAAACGCCGCTCCGAGCGAGGTCTTTGGGTCCTCCGGGGGGCAAGGAAAATGGGCAGCATTGCCCATTTTTTATTTGTATCGTCTGAATGGTTGATGGGATGCAACTGGTCGAATTGATTGAGCAAGCGGTAACGGGGCTGGGCTATGAACTCGTGGATTTCGAGACGAGTCCGCGTGCCCGTTTGCTGCGCGTGTTTATTGATCGCCTGCCCGAAAAGGGCAGCGTCGATATTGATGATTGTTCGGCGGTGAGCAACCATTTGAGCCGTTTGTTTACTGTCGAGAATGTGGATTACGACCGCCTCGAAGTATCGTCGCCCGGCCTTGACCGTCCACTGAAAAAGCCTGCCGATTGGCAGCGTTTCGCGGGACAGGAGGTGCAGTTCAAGTTGCGCGTGCCTATCGGCAATCAGCGCAATTTTGCCGGACGCATCGTTGGTTTGCAGGACGGGGCGGCAGTGGTGGCGGTCGAGGGCGCGGAACGCGCGTTTCCGCTGGATGGTATCGAAAAGGCCCGTCTGGTGCCGAGATTTTGAATTGATTTGCTGGAGGACTTGGAATGAGCCGCGAATTACTGTTGTTGGTGGATGCCCTGGCGAGGGAAAAGAGCATTGATAAAAACATTGTGTTTGCAGCGCTCGAACTCGCTTTGGCTTCGGCTACCAAGAAGCGCATTCACGATGATGCGGATGTCCGCGTTGAGATTGACCACGAGACCGGCGCGTTCGAGTCTTTCCGCCGCTGGCTGGTCGTGGCCGACGAGGAGATCGAAATTCCAGAGCAGCAGATCGGTTTGACCGACGCGCAGGAGGACGACCCGGAGGTCGCGCTCGGCGATTACATCGAAGAAACTTTGGAACCGATCGACTTTGGCAGAATCGGCGCGCAGGCGGCCAAGCAGGTGATTTTGCAAAAAATCCGCGATGCCGAGCGCGAGCAGATGTTGAATGACTTTCTTGAGCGCAAGGAGTTTCTGGTCACCGGCACGATCAAGCGCATGGAGAAGGGCAACGCCATCATCGAGGCCGGCCGCATCGAGGCGCTGTTGCCGCGCGACCAAATGGTTCCGAAGGAGAACTTGCGCCCGGGCGACCGTGTACGCGCATGGTTGAAGAAAATCGACCGCGTCGCTCGCGGCCCGCAGTTGATTTTGTCCCGCACCGCGCCGGAGTTCATCATGAAGTTGTTTGAACTCGAAGTGCCGGAAGTCGAAGACGGGCTGATTGAAATCAAGTCGGCTGCCCGCGACCCGGGCGTGCGCGCCAAGATTGCCGTCAAGTCGAACGATCAGCGTATCGACCCCATCGGCACCTGCGTGGGCATACGCGGCTCGCGCGTGACGGCCGTGACTAATGAACTGGCCGGTGAGCGCGTCGATATCGTGCTCTGGTCGCAGGATCCGGCGCAATTCGTGATCGGCGCTCTGGCGCCCGCTGAAGTCAGTTCAATCGTGGTCGATGAAGAAAAACATGCGATGGATGTCGTGGTCGACGAGACGAATCTGGCTATCGCCATTGGCCGTGGCGGCCAAAACGTGCGGCTGGCCTCGGAGTTGACCGGCTGGACGATCAATCTGATGACGGTTGAGGAATCGCAGAAGAAGCAGGAAAGCGAAACCGCGGGTATCCGTCAGACCTTCATGGAAAAACTCGATGTCGATGAGGAAGTGGCCGATATCCTGATTCAGGAAGGGTTTTCGACCCTCGAAGAAGTGGCCTATGTGCCTCTGGCGGAAATGCTGGAAATCGAGGCTTTCGATGAAACGATGGTCAACGAGTTGCGCGAGCGCGCCCGCAATATTCTGCTGACAGAGGCGATTGTCGACGAGGAAAATCTGGAAAAAGTTGCTGATGATTTGCTGGAACTCGAAGGTATGGATAAGCCGCTGGCAGCTTCTCTGGCGAAAAACGGCGTTTGCACGCGCGACAATCTGGCCGATCTGGCTGTTGATGAACTCATGGAAATGAGCGGTATCGACGAGGAGCGTGCCAAAGAATTGATTACCAAGGCCCGCGCTCACTGGTTCGCGGAAGAGCAGTGATGGGGGGAGCCGCGAAATGGCACAGATGAATGTTGCGAAATTTGCCGCCGAGCTGAAAATGCCGGCGACAGCACTGCTGGAGCAGTTGGCCAAGGCCGGCGTCTCCAAGCAGTTGACCAGTGATACCTTGAGCGAACAGGATAAAGCCCGTTTGCTCGAATACTTGCGCAAGGCGCACGGCGAGACTGCGCCCAAGGCCAAGATTACGTTGACGCACAAGAAGACGACCGAAATCAAGGCCGCGGATTCGACCGGCAAGGCGCGAACAATTCAGGTCGAGGTGCGCAAAAAGCGCACCTTCATCAAACGTGAAGCCGATGCTCCGGTAGAGACTCCGGCGCGTGCTCCGGTTGTCGAGCAGGCCCCTGCCGTAGCCGCCACGCCCGTGATCGACGAGAAAGAATCTGCCCTGCGCGAAGCCGAGGCCAAGCGGCAGGCGGAACTGTCGGCCATTCAGGCGGCGGAGCTGAAAGAAAAGCAGGAGCGGGAAGCGCGCGCCAGAGCGAAGGCCGAGGCCGATGCCCGTCTGATTCAGCAGCAGGCCGAGTTGGCTCAGAAGACGGTCGAGCAGGAAGTGGTAACAGAGGCTGCGCCGGCGTCAAGTACCCTGCACAAGCCGAGAACAAAAGCCGACGGAGAACAGAAAAAAACCGGCGTGAAAAAAACACCGGCGACTAACGCCAACTGGAAGGACGACGCCGCCAAGAAGCGCGGTATCAAGACGCGAGGCGATACCGCCGGTGGCGCGGGCGGCTGGCGCGGCGGCCCGCGTGGCCGTCATGGCGGACGTCATCAAGAGGAAATCCAGTCTCCGGTCCAGGCGCCGGAGGCAATCGTCCGCGAAGTGCACATCCCTGAAACGATCAGCGTTGCCGACCTGGCCCACAAGATGGCCGTCAAGGCGGCTGAAGTTATCAAGGTGCTGATGAAAATGGGCATGATGGTCACCATCAACCAGCATCTCGATCAGGAAACAGCCATGATCGTGGTTGAGGAAATGGGCCATAAAGCCATTGCCGCGAAGCTGGACGATCCCGATGCGTTTCTGGCCGACTCCGGCGAGCACAAGGATGTCGAAGCCTTGCCGCGCGCGCCTGTTGTCACCGTCATGGGTCACGTCGACCACGGCAAGACTTCGCTGCTCGACTACATCCGTCGCGCCAAGGTCGCGGCAGGGGAGGTGGGCGGCATCACTCAGCATATCGGCGCCTATCACGTTGAAACGCCGCGCGGCGTTGTTACCTTCCTCGATACCCCGGGACACGAAGCGTTTACCGCAATGCGCGCCCGTGGCACCAAGGCAACCGATATCGTGATTCTGGTGGTTGCCGCCGACGACGGTGTCATGCCGCAGACCAAGGAAGCCATCCACCACGCCAAGGCCGCCAATGTGCCGCTCGTGGTGGCGATCAACAAAATCGACAAACCGGCGGCCAACCCGGATCGCGTGCGTCAGGAACTGATTGCCGAAAACGTCGTGCCGGAGGAATACGGCGGCGACTCTCCCTTCGTGCCGGTATCCGCCAAGACGGGGCAGGGGATAGACGAACTGCTCGAACAGGTTTTGCTGCAAGCCGAAGTGCTGGAACTGAAAGCGCCGAAAAATGTTCCGGCGAAGGGTCTCATCATCGAAGCGCGGCTGGACAAGGGCAGGGGGCCGGTGGCGACCATGCTCGTCCAGTCCGGTACGCTTCGCCGCGGCGATGTGCTGCTGGCCGGACAGGTGTTTGGCCGCGTGCGTGCCATGCTCGATGAAAACGGCAAGCCGGTCGATGAGGCACCGCCCTCGATTCCGGTCGAAATTCAGGGCCTCTCCGATGTGCCCGGCGCGGGCGATGAGGCGATGGTGATTGTCGACGAACGCAAGGCGCGGGAAATCGCGCTGTTCCGGCAAGGCAAGTTCCGCGATGTGCGTCTCGCCAAGCAGCAGGCCGCCAAGCTCGAAAACATGTTCGAGCAAATGAGCGAGGGCGAGGTCAAACATCTGGCGCTCATCATCAAGGCCGACGTGCAGGGTTCGCAAGAGGCGCTGGTTCATGCCCTGACCAAGCTCTCTACCGCCGAGGTGAAGGTGGATGTGATTCATGCCGCAGTCGGCGGCATTACCGAATCGGATGTTAACTTGGCCGAAGCATCGAAGGCCGTCGTCATCGGCTTCAACACCCGCGCCGATGCCGGCGCACGCAAGGCGGCGGAAAACTTCGGCGTCGACATCCGCTACTACAACATCATCTACGACGCTGTCGATGAAGTGAAGGCGGCGATGTCGGGCATGCTCTCGCCGGAGAAGAAGGAAAACATCCTCGGCCAAGTCGAAATCCGGCAGGTTTTCCGCATTTCCAAGGTCGGCGCGGTGGCCGGTTGCATGGTGTTGTCGGGCATCGTCCGGCGCAATGCCTCGGTGCGCGTGCTGCGCGACAACGTGGTGATCCATACCGGCGAACTGGAATCGCTCAAGCGCTTCAAGGACGACGTGCGCGAGGTGAAGGAAGGCTTCGAATGCGGCCTCAACCTCAGGAACTTCAACGATATCAAGGAAGGCGATCAGTTGGAGGTGTACGAAATTCAGGAAGTCGCGCGGACGCTGTAAAGCATGACCAAGGAGTTTTCCCGCGCCAGCCGCGTTTCGGAGCAGATTCACCGCGAACTCTCCGAAATGATCCGGCTGCTCAAAGACCCGCGTCACGCGGCCAAAATGAGTTTGGTCACGCTGACCGGCGTTGAGGTGACGCCCGATTACGCCCACGCCAAGGTGTTCTACACCACGCTGGCCGACGACGCGCAGCGCGGGGAAGTCGACCACGGCCTCAAGCATTCGGCCAGCTTCCTCCGGCGTGAACTCGGGCGGCGCATCCGCATTCACCATATCCCCGAACTGCATTTCGTCTACGACGCCTCAGTCGACCGCGGCATGCGCCTGAGCCAGTTGATCGACGAGGCAGTCAAGGCCGACCAGAGCCGCAAGGACGAGTGAGCCAGGAGTGAGCCAACTGAGGCGCGCGCCAAGACGCCAGGTTGATGGCGTTCTGCTGTTCGACAAACCCACCGGCATGACTTCCAACGCCGCGCTGCAAAAGGCGCGGTGGCTGTTCAATGCGGCCAAGGCAGGCCATACCGGCACGCTCGACCCGATGGCGACCGGCCTGCTGCCGCTGTGCTTCGGCGAAGCCACCAAGTTTGCCGGCGCGTTGCTGGACGCCAACAAATCGTATCGGGCTACGCTGAAACTCGGCGTTACCACCGATACCGCAGATGCTGACGGCAACGCGCTATTGACGAGGCCGGTTGTGGTCGACACGGAAATGTGGCGCGTCGCCCTGAACGATTTTCGCGGCGAAATTCAGCAGATACCGCCCATGTATTCGGCATTGAAGCGCGATGGCCGCCCGCTCTACGAATACGCCCGCGCCGGAGTGGAACTGGAACGGCAAGCCCGCCCCGTCACCATACATCGGCTGGAACTCGTATCCTTTTCGGGTGACGAGGCTGTCATCGAAGTCGATTGCAGCAAGGGCACCTACGTCAGAACCCTGGCCGCCGATCTCGGCGAAAAACTCGGCTGCGGCGCTCATTTGATCGCTCTGCGCCGCACCCGAATCGGCGATTTGAACGTAACCGATTCGCTTTCTCTCGCGCAACTCGAAGCACTCCCTCCCGAAGCGCGAGATACCCGGTTAGCGCCAGTCGATGCCCTGCTCAAAACACTCCCCGCCGCCCAACTCACCGCCGCGGAAGCCGAAAGAATTACCCACGGCCAGGCCCTGTGCTGGCAGGGAAAAGGGGAGGGCGCGCAATGGCGGCTTTACGCCCCGCAGGGCCAATTTCTCGGGCTGGGCGAACTCTCTGCCGACGGTTGGCTAAAGCCGCGCCGCCTGCTGACCTTTGATCCAACCTTGACCGTGCCACATTTTGATAAAGTGTGCGGAACTTGATAAATATGTACGCTGTGCATACAAT
>JAISPO010000136.1 GCA_031274855.1 Zoogloeaceae bacterium
CACCGCCGAATGATGTTCAAAGGCCCGCGGGGGGCAGCGCCATGACCGAGTTGATACGTCAGGCGGAAAGTAATCCGCGTGCTGCTTACGATTTGGGATTGCGCTATTACCGCGGCGACGGGGTTGAGCAAAACAGCTATAAAGCCATCGTCTGGATGCGCAAAGCTGCCGAACGCGGCAATCTGAACGCCCAAAAAGCCTTGGGCGGCTTTTACCTCTACGGGCTTGAGGAAATGGGGTCCGATCCCAAAGAGGCGGAAAAATGGCTGCAACTGGCCATTGCCCAAGGCGACGCCGAATCTGCCAAACTTCTCAAGGAAGCCCGCAGCGGGAAAGAAAAAGACCAACGCGATTTCGAGAAGCGGCGTGCGGCTTATAACGAACGCTGGGTACGCAGTTACCCGTATTCCGGTCACTGGGGGAATGGCGCCTGGTCTTGGTGAGCAGCCACGTCTTCAAATTTTTCCAACTAACCTTCGAGAGAAAAACATGACATCCATGATGAAGAAACTTCTGATCCCTGCGATTTTGACTCTTGTATTGGCCGGCTGCGGTGGCGTCACAACCCGGGGCGGACAAAACCTGGGCGTTTCCGGAGCCGCCGCAGGCGGCAGCAGCGAGGGCGCCGATTCCTCGCTTGAACACTGCTCAGCGCCGTTGGGAACCATCGCTATCGACGATGGCCGCAATGCCGGCTGGTTCAGTGCCTTCAGCAGCGCCACGAGCGTAACAACCGTCGAACCGCTGCTGCGCCTGGCCGTGCAGCAGTCGAATTGCTTTGTGATTACCTCAATCGGAAATCAGCACATGGATGACCGCTTGTCGCATATCACTGATCGCCAGCGCAACTCGGGCGAATACCGCGCCGGCTCCAAGCAGGAAAAGGGGCAGCGGGTAGCGGCCGATTACTATCTGGAACCGGCGATTATCATCAGCGATTCCCCTATAGGCGGGCTATCCAGCAGCCTGTCCGGCCTTCTTGGCAGTAAAAAGAAAAATACGGGAGCCATTGCCGGCAGCTTTGAGTCAAAAGCATCGGTTGTGACGCTATCGCTGATCGATATTCGTTCCGCCATTCAGATTGCAGCCGCTGAAGGCAGCGCCACATCGAGCAATTATGGCGCGGCGCTGAGCGCTTTCGGCCCAAGCGCGGCCGGTTCGCTGAAGGGTTTTTCCAGCACGCCCGCAGGCAAAGCGACAGTTGAGGCGTTCATGGATGCCTGGAACAAAATGATCGTCGCGCTGCGCAGTTACAAGGCGCAGGATGTCGAAGGCGGCATGGGTCGAGGCGGCAAGCTGAAGGTTAACTGAGCCAGTTCCGATCCTGCGTGATAAAGCGGTTGCGCGCTTCGGGAAAGTCGATATAATGCGCGCCTCCTGTCGCTGACAGCGCAGGAACGGAGTGGTAGTTCAGTTGGTTAGAATACCGGCCTGTCACGTCGGGGGTCGCGGGTTCGAGTCCCGTCCACTCCGCCAACACAAAACCCCGTAAGCGCAGATGTGCTTACGGGGTTTTCCTTTTTTGAGCTTTAAACGCTATCTGTAATTTTTTTGCCGAGGCGCTTTACACCTCCGTCTTCGATCCATATAATGCGGCCTCTCTTGTGGGGGTATAGCTCAGCTGGGAGAGCGCTTGCATGGCATGCAAGAGGTCAGCGGTTCGATCCCGCTTACCTCCACCAAACGATTAGTCCCTATCGTCTAGAGGCCTAGGACAATACCCTTTCACGGTATGAACCGGGGTTCGAATCCCCGTGGGGACGCCACCACTCCCCCGCTTTCCAAAGCGGGGCCGAAGCGCGGATGGAACGCCGCTTCGCCTTTTACAGCACCTTGCCGGGATTCATCAGCCCTTGGGGGTCGATGGCTTTCTTGATGGCGCGCATCAGATCCATTTCAATCGGATCCTTGTAATGCCGGGCATCTTCGCGCTTGAGTTGGCCTAGCCCGTGTTCAGCGGAAATCGAGCCGCCGAATGAGGCGGCGAGGTCATATACCTTGCGGTTCACCGCGCCGCTTTGGGCGATGAAATCGACGTTGTCCTGCGCTGCCGGTTTGGACGGGTTGTAGTGCAAATTTCCGTCGCCGAGATGTCCGAAGCAGACGACGCGCACGCCGGGCCAAGCCGCTTCGAGCAGCGCATCGCAGCGGGCGAGAAATTCTGGAATGCGCGAAATCGGCAGCGAAATATCGTGCTTGATGGAAACGCCCTCAATCTTCTGCGCTTCGGAAAGGCTTTCGCGCAGCCGCCAGAACTCGCGGGCCTGTTCCTCGTTATGGGCGAGCGCGGCATCGCTGACCTCGTTCGCCGCGATGGCTTCCGTCAGCGCCTCCTGCAAGGGCGTTTGCAAGTCCGTTGCCAGCGTGTCGTTCAGCTCGATCAGCACCTGCCAGGGCGAGCGATTCGGCAAGGGATCGCGGCTGCGCGGAATGTGTTTGAGCGCCAAGTCGAGCGCGGAGCGGCCGATGAGTTCGAAGGCAGTGAGCCGGTTGCCGAGGCGCTTTTGCAGCCGATCCAGTAAAGCGACGGCGGCGGCAGGCGACGGTACGCCCGCCCAAGCGGCGGCAAGTTGACGCGATGGCGGATAGAGCTTCAACACCGCAGCGGTGATCACGCCCAGTGTGCCTTCAGCGCCGATGAAAAGCTGCTTGAGATCGTAGCCGGCGTTATCTTTGCGCAGGCCGCGCAAGCCGTTCCAGACGCGGCCATCGGGCAGCACGGCTTCCAGCCCCAGACAAAGCTCGCGGGCGTTACCGTAGCGCAGCACCTGCACACCACCGGCGTTGGTGGAAAGGTTGCCGCCTATGGTGGCCGTGCCTTCGGCAGCGAGCGAAAGCGGGAACAGCCGCCCCGCTCCACTCGCGGCCATTTGCGCCGCCGCCAGCGTGCAACCGGCCTCGACCGTCATGGTGTTATTGGCAGCGTCGATGGCACGGATGCGGTTCAAGCGCGTCAGGCTCAGGATGATTTCGCCTTTGATCGGCGTCGCGCCGCCGCACAGCCCCGTGTTGCCGCCTTGCGGCACGATGGCGATGTTCGATGCCGCGCACAGGCGCACCACATCGGCAACTTCGGCAGTATCGGCAGGCCGGACGACCGCCAGCGCCGTGCCGCTATAGCGGCCACGCCAATCAGTGACATAAGGCACGACATCGCCCGCCGCAGTCAGCACATTGGCCGCGCCAACGACACGGGTCAGGGAATCAAGCAGCGCGTTCATGGCTGCAAGGCCGCAAAGAGATCATGCACATCGCAGTCGGTCACGGTGACGCGGGCAAACTGGCCAACCTCCAGCGCGTGACCATCGGTGACATACACAATGCCGTCAATCTCCGGCGCATCGCCTGCCGAGCGGGCAATGGCGCCCTCCTCGTCAATGTCGTCGACGAGAACGTCCATCGTCTTGCCGATGCGCTGTTCCAGGCGGCGCGTGCTGATGTCCTCCTGATGCTGCATCAGGCGCAAACGGCGCTCCTCGCGCAGTGCTTCGGGCAAGGCGCCAGTCAGTTCGTTGGCCGCCGCGCCTTCGACCGGCGAGTAAGCGAAAGCGCCGACCCGATCCAGTTCGGCGGCATCGAGGAACTGCAACAGCGCGTCGAAATCCTGTTCGGTCTCTCCCGGAAAGCCGGTGATGAAAGTCGAACGTATCGTTAAATCGGGCACTGCCCGGCGCCATGCGGTAACGCGGTCGAGCACCTTGTCGACATCGCCGGGCCGCTTCATCAGCTTGAGAATGCGCGGGCTGGCATGTTGAAACGGCACATCGAGATAAGGCAGAATCTTGCCCTCGGCCATCAGCGGCAGCAGGTCATCCACGTTCGGGTAGGGATAAACGTAGTGCAGGCGCACCCAAACGCCGAGCTGGCCGAGTTCTCGCGCCAGATCGTAAAGCCGCGTCCTGACTGGACGTCCGCCGATAAAGCCCGTCCGGTATTTGAGATCGACGCCGTAGGCGCTGGTGTCCTGCGACACAATCAGCAATTCCTTGACGCCCGCCTCGACCAGTTTTTCCGCTTCGCGGACGATCTCGCCGATGGGTCGGCTGACCAGATCGCCGCGCAACGCGGGGATGATGCAAAAGCTGCAACGATGATTGCAGCCTTCAGAAATTTTGAGATAGGCGTAATGCTCAGGCGTCAGCTTGATACCTTGCGGCGGCACCAGATCGACGAAAGGATCATGCAGCGGCGGCAGATGCGCATGTACCGCCGCCATCACTTCGGCCAAGGCATGAGGGCCGGTGACGGCCAGCACTTTCGGATATGTCGCGTGGACAATGTCGCCCTTCGCGCCCAGACAGCCGGTGACAATCACCCGGCCATTTTCGGCCAGCGCCTCGCCGATGGCTTCCAGCGACTCTTCAACGGCGGCGTCAATGAAGCCGCAAGTGTTGACGACCACCAGATCGGCGCCGTCATAACTTGCGGAAATAGCATAGCCTTCAGCGCGCAACCGCGTCAGGATTTGCTCGGCATCGACTGTCGCCTTCGGACAGCCCAGCGAAACAAACCCTACCGTCGGTGCCTGCTTGCGGCGCGACACTTATTTCTTTTCGGTGGCCTTATCGGCCTGTTGCGCGTAGCCGGACATTTTGAAACCCGAAAATAGATTTCGGGTCTGCTCTTGCATACTGTCCTGCATCTGCTGGAACATCTTGGCGCTCTGCTCGGCGTAAGTGCCCATCATGCTTTGCATGGCCGGCCCCTGAAAAGCCAGAAATTGCGACCAAAGCTCCTGGCTCATGCCGGCGCGGCCATCACCGGCCATGTGGCGAGCCTGCTCCTGAAATTTCTTTTGCATTTCCGTGAAGGCATTGACGTTGTTTTCGAGGTACTTACCCATCATGCCCTGCATGGCGTTGCCATAAAAACGGATCATCTGGGCCAGCACGTCCGAAGAAAACATCGGCGCACCGGCAGCTTCCTCCTCGAGAATGATCTGCAACAGAATACTGCGCGTCAAATCCTCGCCGGTCTTGGCGTCGACAACCTGAAATTCCTCGTGCCTCAGCACCAGATCCTTGACATCGACCAACGTAATGTAAGTGCTGGTCTGCGTATCGTAGAGGCGGCGGTTGGGGTATTTCTTGATGAGTCTTGCTTCCTCGGCCATCCTGACTTTCTCCGTCCGCTGGGGTTGAAGGCGTCGCATTATAAGGTCAGTCAGGGTACAGATTTCATCTGAAACCCGCACCCTGAATTCTGCCGTTATTGGAAGTGCAAACCGCCGTTGATGTTGAGCGTCGCGCCGGTCATGTAACCGGCCAGTTCAGAGGCCAGATACGAACAAGCCGCGCCGATTTCTTCCGGCTTGGCCAGACGCTTCATCGGAACGGTATCGACGATCCCCTTCAGGATGTCCTCGCGGATGGCCATGACCATTTTGGTCGCGACATAACCCGGAGCGATGGCATTGACCGTAACGCCCTTGGTCGCCAATTCCTGCGACAGCGCCTTGGTGAAGCCGATCACACCGGCCTTGGCCGCCGAATAGTTGGTCTGACCGGCCTGACCCTTGACGCCATTGACCGACGAAATATTGATAATGCGTCCCCAGCCGCGCTCCGCCATTTTGGCCGACACCTGCTTGGTCATGTTGAACAGGCTGGTCAGATTGGTCGAAATCACCGCGTCCCACTGATCTTTTTCGAGCTTGGCAAACATGCGGTCGCGCGTGATGCCCGCGTTATTGACCAGAATATCGACCGTGCCGACCGCGGCTTCAGCCTCGGCAACCATGCGCTTGCAGTCGTCGAGACTGGCAACGTCACCGGCGACGCAAACGAAGTCCTTGAAACCGGCGGCGGCCATTTCCTTCAGCCATTCATCCCTGTTGTCGAATTGCGGATGATAGGCCGCGACGACCTTGTAGCCATCCTTTGCGAAGGCTTGGCAAATCGCGGTGCCGAGACCGCCCATGGCGCCGGTAACAAATGCTGAACGTTGGGACATTTCACTTCTCTCCTGGTTGAATTGCGGCGGCTATACAGGCTGACCGCCGTTGATGAAAATGGATTTAAGCCTTCTGCTTCACATAGCGGCCGGGCGCAGGCTCGATCGGCGGATACGCCTTGTTGCCCAAACGGCCACGCGCCGCCGCTTCGCCGCCGGAATACTGCTTGAGCCAAGCCGACCAGCGCAGCCACCAACTACCCGCCACTTCCCTCGCGCCCGCCAGCCACTCATCGGGATCGGCCACTGTGGCGGCGTTGATCCAGTGACTGCGCTTGTTCTTCGCTGCCGGATTGATGACCCCGGCAACGTGGCCGGAAGCGCCGAGCACGAAAGTCGTCTCGCCGCCCAGTAAGCGCCGCCCCAGATAAGAAGAGCGCCAGGGCACGATATGATCCTCGCGGGTCGCCAGCATGAAAACCGGCATATCGACCTTGCCCAGATCAACCTTGACGCCGCACATCGACAATTTGCCGGGAACGCGCAGGTTGTTTTCCAGATAGGTATTGCGCAAATAGTAAGCGGCAAACGGCCCGGGTAGATTGGTGGAATCGCAATTCCAATGCAGCAGATCGAATGCCGTGGGCTTGCCGCCCTTCAGATAATTGCTGACCACATACTGCCAGATCAGATCATTGGCGCGCAGCGCGGAAAACACCGACGCCAGCTCGCTGCCCATCAACAGGCCACCCTTGCCTATGGTGTCCTCGCGGGCGGCCACCGAAGGCTCATCGACGAAGCAGCCCAACTCGCCCGGCTCGGAAAAATCGAGCAGCGCCGTCAACAGGGTCAGCGAAGCAACATCATTGCCGCCACGCGCCCGCATCACCGCCAATGCCGACGCAATGAGCGTGCCGCCGACACAAAAGCCCAGCGCATTGACCTGATCGGTACGGCAAATCGCCTTGGCAACCTCAAAAGCCTTGAGCACACCCTGTTCGATGTACTCATCCCAAGTCAAATGGCCCTGCTCGATTTTCGGATTCCGCCAGGACACGAGGAACACCGTATTGCCCTGCTCGACCGCGTAGCGGATAAAAGAATTTTCGGGCTGCAAATCGAGGATGTAATACTTGTTGATGCAAGGCGGCACCACCACAAACGGCCGCTTGGCAACTTTTTCGGTCAAAGGCGAATACTGAATCAACTGCATCAACTCGTTCTCGTACACCACCGAACCCGATGTAATCGCCAGATTGCGCCCAACCTCGAAGGCCGATTCATCGGTCATCGAAATATGACCCTTTTCGAGATCAGCAATCAAATTCTTGATGCCCTGCGTGATGCTCTCGCCCTGCGTTTCAATGGCCTTGCGGATGAATTCGGGATTGGTCGCCGCAAAGTTGGAAGGCGCCATCGCGTCGGCCACCTGTCGGACAACAAAACGCAAACGATCCTTGGCCACCCCATCGGCAACCAGCGCCATTTCAACCGCCTGCTTCATGGTCTCGGCATTGATGCGATAGGCCTGCCGCAGATAATCGAAAATCGGGCTTTCGCCCCAGGCAGGATCATCAAAACGGCGGTCGCCCGTCTTGGCGGGTGACAGCGAATCCCCCACCCCGCGATTCATCATCGCCTGCCAAAGCGCCATGTGCCGCTGACGCCACTCATTCTGTAGCGCCACCGCCGCCTCACCCTGCGGTTGCCATGCCTTCAGCCACTGCTGCATCATCGCAGCAAAATTTTCCTCTGACATTCCCCCTGTTCCTTCCAGCGCCTCGCGCCGCGCCTCATGCCAACTTCCGGCTGATTTTGCATTGCAACATCACCAGTGTCAAGCAGGATTCAGGGCACAGCAAGCCCCCTTCACTGAGGTTTCCCGTTATCGCAAATCCTCAGTTTTCCGATGACTGTGCCATTGTTGATAATGCCGGCGCCGCTGTTCGAGTTGCCTGTGAGACTGGCCGTACCGTTATCGCTCGTGTTGATCGTGCCGTCAAATTGCACGCCGGTACCGGTATCGGAATTCCCCGTGATATCGGTCGTCCCGTTACTGGCCGTGTGAATGTCGCCGCCCAGCTCCACGCCTGTGCCGCCGGTCGAACTGCCGACGATCTCCAACGTACCGCCGCTCACCGTTATCGCGCCCTGCAAAACCACGCCGGTACCGCTGCCCGACACGCCGCGGATATTCAGCCTGCCGCCGCCGGACGTGCTAATACTGCCGCCGATCTTCACACCCGTACCGCGGCCCGTCGCCGCGCCGACCACGTTGAACCTGCCGTTGTCGCTGACAGTCAGATGATTACCGGCACTCTGCCCCACGCCGATGCCGGTATCCGTCTCGCCCGCGAGGTTGAGCACAACATCGCGGCTCACCGTCAGATTGCCGATTTCGATGCCGGTCTCGTTGCTGGAATTACCGCTGAACTCGAATATCCGGTTGCCGTCCATATCCTCTCCCCGTGCCGGTGTTACTCACCGTCAGATGACCCAATGTTTCGATGCCGTCCTTGCCATTGTGCCATTAACAAAAGCAAACCCGGCCCTGAGGTTGGAATTCAAAAAAGCGATGCTGACCCTGACGGGTGCGAATTTCGCACCTTTTGAATGTGTAAAGATTTGAACCGAAGTCGCTCTAGGCATGGAGGGTTCAGGCGGATGCCCGCTGTGGCACCAAGCGTACCTGTAGCTCGCAGCCGACGGCGTTGGCATAGCGCCTGAGCGTGGCAATCGATGGAGCATGCCTGCCCGCAGATTCCAGCCGCGAAATCGCGCTCTTGGAAGTTCCCATTCGCTCGGCAACCGCGTCTTGCGTCAAACCGGCGCGGGAGCGGGCTTTGAGCATCTGGCTTGCCAACTGGTACTCCGGCGCCAGCGCGTCGTAGGCGGCGGTAAAGCCTTTGCGTTTTGCGGCCCTGGCCAGAAACTCTTTGTGATCGTGACGCACGGGGTTGAGTTTAATCATGGAAGTGTTCGATTTCGTAGCTCACGTTTTCATGTTAGCAAAAATGAGAACATAGCACAATCAGAGCCTGCCTCGCAAAAGCGATCACGCCCCTGAAGTTCTGCGTAGAAATTCTCTCCCATCGTCATTTCCGCGTGTTCACCCTCTGGTCATTCCCGCGAAAGCGGGAATTCCCCCACTTCGTCATTTCCGCGAAAGCGGAAATCCAAGGACGTTGCTCTTGCTTTGCAAGGCACGAAAAACAAAAGTCCTTAGATTCCCGCTAGAAACACGCGGGAATGACGGGGGTGGGGGGCGCGGGAATGACGAAACAGGTTACGGGGTTCAGGGTACAGGGTTCAGTAAAAGCAAACCCCTTGCTTACTTCACCTCGTCCTTCCCGCCCCCCATCGTCATTTCCGCGAAAGCGGGAATCCCCCGCTCAACTCCTTCCCCCGCGTGCGGGGGAAGGCCGGGATGGGGGGATGAAATCCCGCGAACCCGACCCCTTTTTCTTCCCGCCAGAAGCATGCGGGAATGACGGGGTGGGAGTGGATTCCCGCTTGAAACACGCGGGAATGCCGATGGGGTGGGGAATATGGGAGCCGAGACATCTTATAAGAT
>JAISPO010000150.1 GCA_031274855.1 Zoogloeaceae bacterium
CTGAAACCTGTACCCTGTCCCCTGAATCAGGCACAATTCGGGCCTTCATGAGTACTGCTACCTTTTCTGTTGCCAATCTTGCTTGCGTTCGCGGCGAGCGTCGCCTGTTTTCGGGGTTGAATTTCGACCTTGCGGCGGGCGAGTGGCTGCATGTTCAGGGGGAAAACGGCTCCGGCAAGACGACGCTGTTGCGCGCGCTGGTCGGGCTTTCGCATCCTGCCGAGGGCGAAATCCGCTGGCGCGGGCAGCCGATCCGCGTGCTTGGCGAAGATTACCGCCGCGACATGCTGTATCTCGGCCATTACGGCGCGGTCAAGGAAGAACTGACGCCGCTGGAAAATCTGACGCTGGCGGCTGCCCTCGATGGCCGTTGCCTCGATGAGCGGGAATCCCTGACGGCGCTGCACCGTTTCGGTCTCAAGGGCCGCGAGGAATTGCCGGTGCGCTTTTTGTCGGCGGGCCAGAAGCGGCGCGTGCTGCTGGCGCGGCTGGTGACGCGCAAGGCGGCGCTTTGGGTGCTGGACGAGCCATTCACGGCGCTGGATGTCAAGGCGGTGGAGATGCTCTCGGCCTTGATTGCCGAGCATTTGCAGCAAGGCGGCATGGCGATACTGACCAGTCATCAGGCCATGCCCATGCCTCGCGGCAAGGTGGTGAAGCTGTGAGCGCGTTTCTGTCCATCGTCCGCCGCGACCTGCTGCTGGCCATGCGCCGCAAGAGCGAAGTGCTGACTGCGCTATTTTTCTTCATCATCGTCGTCAGCCTGTTCCCGCTCGGCATCGGCCCGGAATCGGCGCTGTTGAGAAAAATCGCGCCGGGCATCATTTGGGTGGCAGCGCTGTTGTCGACCATGCTTTCGCTCAACCGTCTGTTCGCTACCGATCACGCCGATGGCACGCTTGAGCAAATGGTGCTGGCCCCGACTCCGCTTGGTCTGCTGGTCGCCGGTAAAATATTGGCGCACTGGCTGGTTTCCGGCCTGCCGCTGGTGCTGCTGGCGCCGGTGCTGGGGCTTCAGTTCGATTTGGATCCATCGGCGCTGGGCATTTTGATTGTCGCCCTGCTGCTCGGCACGCCGCTGTTGTCGCTGATCGGCGCCATCGGCGCGGCGCTGACGCTGGGCGTGCGCGGCGGCGGTGTGCTGTTGAGCCTGCTGGTGCTGCCGTTGTATATTCCGGCGCTGATTTTCGGCGCGGGGGCGGTTGAGGCTTATATTTCGGGCTTGGGCGCGGCGGGGCATTTGTCGCTACTGGCCGCGTTGCTGGCTTTGGCTGTATTCTTCGCGCCGTGGGCGACCACGGCCGCCTTGAAAATTGCGCTTGAGTAGGATTGCCATTGAATAATCGACTCATCAACTGGTTTAAATTTGCTTCGCCGCAGAGCTTTTATCCGCTGGCCGGCAAGCTGATTCCCCTGTTCTGGGCGCTGACCGCGATTTTCGGCATCGCCGGTCTGTGGATCAGCTTTTTCGTCGCGCCCACGGATGCCGTGCAGGGCGAAGGCTATCGCATTATTTTCATTCATGTCCCGGCAAGCTGGATGTCGATGTTCATTTACCTCGTCATGGCCGCCTGGGCCGGACTGGGGCTAGCGCTCAACACCCGCCTTTCGGGAATGATGGCGCAGGCGCTTGCGCCGACTGGCGCGTTGATGGCCTTCCTCAGCCTGTGGACCGGCGCGCTTTGGGGCAAGCCGATGTGGGGCACCTGGTGGGTTTGGGACGCGCGGCTGACTTCGGAATTGATTCTGTTCTTCCTCTACATCGGTTTCATCGCCTTGCAGGCGGCCATCGACGACCCGCGCCGCGCCGACAAGGCCGGCGCGATTCTCGCGCTGGTCGGCGTCGTCAACGTGCCCATCATCTATTTCTCGGTCAAGTGGTGGAACACCCTGCACCAAGGCGCTTCCGTTTCGCTCGCCAAATCGCCGTCGATGGCGCAAACCATGCTCTGGGGGATGCTCATCATGGCGCTGTGCTTCTGGATGTACTCGATTGCCGTCGCGCTGATGCGGGCGCGCGCCATTATTCTGGAACGGGAAATTCATACGGAATGGGCGCGCGCATTGCCGGAGGTCAAGGAATGAACTGGGCTTCCCCCGCAGAATTTTTCGCCATGGGCGGTTACGCCCTCTATGTCTGGGGCAGCTTTGCGGTTTGCGCTGTCATCATGGTCATGGAGCCAATCTTGGCAAAGAAACGTCAGAAGGAAATTTTGCGCGCGCTCCGCCGTGAGCGTATCGCCAACGAGATTGAGAAGGAAACCCCGTGAAGCCTAGACACAAGCGCGCCGCCCTGATTCTGGGCGGCTTGGCGGCTTTTGGTATCGCCACTGCCTTTGTCATGAACGCGCTGGATAGCAATATCGCGCTTTACGTCACCCCCAGTGAGGTGGTGGACGGCAAAATTCCCCAGAGCAAGGCTTTCCGCATCGGCGGCATGGTCAAGGACGGCTCGCTCAGGCGCGACAATCTCACCGTCCATTTCATCATCACCGACACCCTGAAAGATGTTCCGGTCGCCTATACCGGCATCCTTCCCGACTTGTTCAAGGAAGGCAAAGGGGCCGTGGTGCAGGGCCGCCTCAACGAAAGCGGCGATTTCGTCGCCACTGAAGTGCTGGCCAAGCACGACGAAAACTACATGCCGCCCGAAGCCCAACATGCGCTCGATCAAGCTCAGAAGGCGCAAGAAACGCTCAAGCCATGATTCCTGAACTCGGCCATTTCGCGCTTATCCTCGCATTGCTGGTCGCCCTTGTTCTCGGCACGCTGCCGCTCGTCGGCGCTGAGCGCGGCAACGCCACCTGGGTCGCGCTGGCGCGGCCGGCGGCGCAAGCGCATTTCCTGCTGGTAGCCATCGCTTTCGGTTGCCTGTCCTGGGCCTTTTATGTCAACGATTTCTCGGTGCTCTATGTCGCCCAGCATTCCAACTCGCTGCTGCCGGTGATGTACCGTTTGTCGGCGGTATGGGGCGGCCACGAAGGATCGCTGTTGCTCTGGGTGTTCATGCTCGCGGTCTGGATCATTGCGGTTTCGTTCTTCTCGCGCCAGTTGCCGGAAGCGATGGTGGCGCGGGTGCTGGGCGTGCTTGGTCTGGTCAGCGTCGGCCTGCTCGCCTTCATTCTGCTGACTTCCAGCCCCTTCGAGCGGCTGCTGCCCGCGGCGGGCGACGGGCGCGACCTCAACCCGATGCTGCAAGACCCCGGCCTGATTTTCCATCCGCCCATGCTTTACATGGGCTATGTCGGCATGGCGGTCGCTTTCGCTTTCGCCATCGCCGCCCTGCTGGCCGGACAACTTGATGCCGCCTGGGCGCGCTGGTCGCGGCCCTGGACAATCGCCGCGTGGATTTTCCTGACGCTCGGCATCGCGCTCGGCTCATGGTGGGCCTACTACGAACTGGGTTGGGGCGGCTGGTGGTTTTGGGATCCGGTGGAGAACGCTTCCTTCGTACCCTGGCTGGTGGGCACGGCGCTGATGCATTCGCTGGCCGTGACGGAAAAGCGCGGCAGTTTCAAGAACTGGACGGTGCTGCTGGCCATCGGCGCTTTCTCGCTCTCCTTGCTCGGCACGTTCATCGTGCGTTCCGGCGTGTTGACGTCGGTTCATGCCTTTGCCAGCGACCCACGCCGTGGCATTTTCATCCTCGCGCTGCTGGTGGTTGTCATCGGCGCTTCGCTGGCGTTGTTTGCCTGGCGCGCGCCGAAAGTCGGGTTGGGCGGCGCGTTCGCGCTCGTCTCGCGTGAAACGCTGCTGCTCATCAACAACGTGTTGCTCGTTGTGGCCGCCGGTGCGGTGTTGCTCGGCACGCTTTACCCGATGCTGATCGACGCGCTGAATCTGGGCAAGCTCTCGGTTGGCCCGCCTTACTTCCACACGGTATTCGTGCCGATCATGATTCCGCTGCTGCTGCTGATTGCCGCCGGCCCGATTGCGCG
>JAISPO010000055.1 GCA_031274855.1 Zoogloeaceae bacterium
TCGTTGCGCGAAGTCTTTACCGCCTTTCTCAAGCTCGGCCTGACCTCGTTCGGCGGGCCGATCGCGCATCTGGGTTATTTTCGCGACGAGTTCGTGCTGCGCCGGCGCTGGATCGACGAAGCGGGCTACGCCGATATCGTCGCCCTGTGCCAGTTTCTGCCGGGGCCGGCGTCGAGCCAGGTCGGCTTTGTCCTCGGGCTGCGCCGCGCCGGCGGACTCGCCGGCGGCATTGCCGCGTGGCTCGGTTTCACCGCGCCGTCCGCCATCATTCCGGTCTCGCTTCTGATTGACACGCTGGCGAACTGCTCGCTCGCCACAGTTCGGGCAGCAAACCGGCCGCCGGCCGGCTCTGCAGGTTGTAGATATACTTCATCGATAATTACAAACTGCTTTTGCTGGCTTCATTGTGTGGGCACTTGCATTTTGGTCTTTCGCATAACCAGTGCGTAGTACAGCAGCGGAATTACCACCAGCGTTAGCACGGTGCTAACCAGAATTCCGAAGATCAGCGAGATCGCCAGTCCATTGAAGATCGGGTCGTCGAGGATAAAAAATGCGCCGGCCATGGCCGCAACCGCTGTCAACACAATCGGCTGCGCGCGGACGGCGCAGGCATCGACGACGGCTTGTTCGGGGGTGTGGCCGCGCGCGATCAGGTGGTTGATGAAATCGACCAGCAGGATCGAGTTGCGCACGATGATACCGGCCAGTGCGATCATGCCGATCATGCTGGTGGCGGTGAATTGCGAACCGAGCAGCGCGTGTCCGGGCATGACGCCGATCACGGTCAACGGGATCGGGGCCATGATGACCAACGGCACGGCGTAGCTGCGAAAGTAGGCGACCACGAGCAGATAGATCAGCACCATGCCCATCGCGTAGGCGATGCCCATGTCACGGAAAGTTTCGTAAGTGATTTGCCATTCGCCGTCCCACTTGATGGCGAAGCCGGTAGTGTCCGTTGGCTGGCGGATGAAAAATTGCGCGAGCGATTGCCCGTCGATTTTGTTATCCGTAACCTGCCCGGCCAGATCGAACATGCCGTAGAGCGGGCTGTCGAGGACGCCGCTTTCATCGCCCATCACATAGACCACGGGCAGCAAATCCTTGTGCATGATCGCGCCGTCCCAGCCGGTTTTGCGTACCTGCACGAGTTCCGAAAGCGGGATCAGTTGGCCCGATTGCTTACCCGTGCCATGCACGCCGAGCGCGAGCAGGCGCGCCAGCGTGGCTTGATCGGCAGGCGGCAGACGCAGGCGGATCGGGCGCGGGTATTTGGAACTGCTGTCGACCATGTAGCTGGCATCCAGCCCTTGCAGGCCCGCCGCGATGGTTTCAGCGATGAGCGATTGCGGTACGCCCAGCCGCGCTGCGCGCACGCGGTCGATGACGAGCACTTCGCGTCGCGCGTTGGCGGCCTCGACGCTGCTGTCGACATCGACAATGCCATTGGTATCAAGAAAACGCTGTTCGAGCGCTCGCCCGATAGCGCGGCTGCGCGCATAGTCCGGCCCGTAGATTTCGGCGACAATGGGCGAGAGCACCGGTGGCCCGGGCGGGACTTCGACCACTTTGACCGAAGCGGCATACTTGCGCCCGATGGCGGCGAGTTCGGGGCGCAGCGCGACGGCGATGTCGTGACTGTGGCGGTGGCGCTCACGGCGGTCGACGAAGTTGACCTGCAAGTCGCCGAGATTTTCGCCGCTGCGCAAGTAATACTGGCGCACGAGACCGTTGAAGTTGATCGGCGCGGCGGTGCCGGCATAGCCCTGATAGTCGCGTACTTCCGGCACGCGGTCGAGCGCGGCAGCCAGTTCCGTCAGCAGCGCGTTGGTATCCTGAAGCGTGCGCCCTTCGGGCAGGTCGACGACGATCTGCAATTCGGATTTGTTGTCGAAGGGCAGCATTTTGAGGATTACGAGTTTGAACGCCGCCAGACTCGCCGCGATCAGCACGAGCGCAGTCATGCCCGCGAACAGCAGGCGTCGCCGCTTGATGCCGGAATCCGGCGCGAGGAACGGCCCCATGAGCCGCTCAAACAGTCCGTGCAAACGCGCGGCCATGCTGCCGGACGGGTGACTGCCAGCCGCGCCGTCTGCCGTATGCGCGGGGACATGCCGCGACAAGAGTTTGAGCGACAGCCAGGGCGTGACTACGAACGCGATCATCAGCGAAAGCAACATGCCCGCCGAGGCGTTGATCGGAATTGGCCGCATGTACGGCCCCATCAGGCCGCTGACAAAAGCCATCGGCATCAGCGCGGCGATGACGGTGAAAGTGGCGAGTATCGTCGGGCCGCCGACTTCGTCCACCGCCAACGGGATCGCCTCGCGCAGTGATTGGCCGCCACGCGCGATGTGCCGGTGGATGTTCTCGACCACGACAATGGCATCATCGACCAGAATGCCGATGGAGAAAATCAGCGCGAACAGCGAGACGCGATTGATGGTGAAGCCCATCGCCCAGGAAGCGAACAGCGTGAGGGCCAGCGTCAAAATCACCGCCGAGCCGATCACCACGGCCTCGCGGCGGCCCAGCGCGAACAGCACGAGCAACACCACCGAACCGGTGGCAAACACGAGCTTTTGCATCAGCGTCAGCGCCTTGTCGCTCGCGGTTGCGCCGTAATCGCGGGTGACTTCCATCTGCACGCCTGCGGGGATGATCTCGCCGCGCAGCGTTTCGATCCGCTGCGCCACCGCCTGTGTGATGTCCGAGGCGTTGCTGCCGGGCTTCTTGGCGATGGCGATGGTGACGGCAGGCGCGATGCCACCGGCGGGGCCGGCGCGGCCTGCGGGCGTACCGTGCCAGACATAGGCTGCGGGCGTATCCGCTTCGTTGCGGATGTCGGCCACATCGGTCAGGCGTACCGGCTGGCCATTTTTCAAACCGAGCACGAGGTCTGCCACCTCGTTGCGATCAGCAAGAAAGCGGCCCGCCGTCACCTGCGTCACGCCGTTGGCGCCGACGCGCTCACCCGCTTGCCGCGCCAGATTGGCCGCTTGCAACGCGCCCGCAAGATCGGACACCGACAGGCCATGTCCGGCCATGCGCGCCGGATCGAGGTTCACCATCATTGCCCGCGCCGGTGCGCCGATTGTGTAAATGTCTCGTGTGCCCGGAATGCGCTTGAGCTCGGTTTCCAGCGTGTGCGCGACTTCGGCGAGGTCGACCGCGCTGCGTTGCGCGTCGTCGGTCCACAGCGTCAGCGTCATCACCGGCACATCGTCGATGCCCTTGGGCTTGATGACGGGCTGGCCGACACCGAGATGGCGCGGCAACCAATCCTGATTCGAGAACACCTTGTCGTACAGCCGCACCAACGCGGGTTGGCGCTTGACGCCGACCTCGAACTCAACCGTGATGACCGCCATGCCAGCGCGACTGACCGAATAGGTGTGCTTGACCTGCTCGATCTC
>JAISPO010000067.1 GCA_031274855.1 Zoogloeaceae bacterium
CCAGCCTGCAAACCATGGCAGATACTGCCGCCGCGATTGCCGATCTCGATTTGCTGGTGACAGCGGATACCTCGGTTGCCCATGTAGCGGCAGCGATGGGCAAGCCGGTCTGGATCATGTTGCCGATGATGTCCGACTGGCGCTGGCATTACCTGCGTAAAGACAGCCCTTGGTATCCCTCAGTCCGCCTGTTTCGCAAAGGCTGGGGTGATCCCCACGATTGGACCGCCATCGTCACGCGCATTCGCGATGAGCTGATACTGGCCTTGTGGAACAAGGGCAGGTGAGCGACTATCGGTAGAAACTACCATTTTCACAGCCCGGCTTTACGGCAATCACTATCATTTGACATAATACATATTATGCGCCATTCGAGGGTGCCTATGCGGCCACCAGAAAGCCTGCCAAATTACCCTTTCACCCCTCCGGCTGGTCATGTACCCCTGCGCCGAAGGCCATCTGGCGGATACGGAACAGTTGATCCCGCGCGGCGGCAGCCAGTTCGAATTCGAGGTTTTTGGCGTGTTGCTGCATGGCTTTTTCCAGCCGCTGGATTTCTTTGGCCAGGCTCTTTTCGCTCATGGCTTCGTACTTAGCCGTCTCTTGGGCGGCTTTGAGTTCTTGGGTGGCGGATGCGCTGTCATAGACGCCGTCGATGATGTCCTTAATGCGCTTGACGACGCTTCGCGGCTGGATGCCATGCTCCTTGTTGTGAATAAGCTGTTTTTGCCGCCGCCGCTCGGTTTCGGCGATGGCGCGTTTCATTGAGTCGGTCATCCGGTCGGCGTACAGGATGGCCGTGCCATGCAGGTGCCGCGCCGCCCGCCCGATGGTCTGGATTAGCGAACGCTCGGAACGCAGGAAACCTTCCTTGTCGGCATCGAGGATGGCGACTAGAGAAACCTCTGGAATATCAATACCTTCCCGCAACAAGTTAATGCCAATTAGAGCATCGAATTCGCCAAGGCGCAGGTCGCGGATGATCTCGACGCGCTCGACGGTATCAATGTCCGAATGGAGGTAACGGACACGCACGCCGTTGTCGCCGAGGAATTCCGTGAGCTGTTCGGCCAGCCGCTTGGTCAGGGTTGTGACCAGAATGCGCTCATCGACTGCCGCCCTGCGCTTGATTTCCAGCAGTAAATCATCGACTTGGGTTAGCGCCGGTCTGACTTGTACTTCGGGATCGACCAGTCCTGTCGGCCTGACCACCTGCTCGACCACCTGTCCCTGATGGTTTTTTTCGTACTCGGCGGGCGTGGCCGAAACGAAAATCGTTTGCGGCAGCAGCTTTTCGAACTCGTCGAATTTCAGTGGCCGGTTGTCGAGCGCCGAAGGCAGCCGGAAGCCATAATTGACCAGATTTTCCTTGCGCGAGCGATCGCCCTTGTACATGCCGCCGACCTGCGGGATGGCGACATGGGACTCATCAATGAACATCAGCGCATCGGGCGGCAGGTAGTCGATCAGCGTCGGCGGCGGCTCGCCCTCCTGCCGGCCCGACAGATGCCGCGAATAGTTCTCGATGCCCTTGCAGAAACCCAACTGTTCGAGCATTTCCAGATCAAAGCGGGTACGCTGCTCAATCCGTTGCGCTTCCACCAGTTTCTGCTCCTGCTGAAAGCGTTGGCTGGTCGAGCGCAATTCTTCCTTGATCGCCTCCATCGCCCGCAATACCGTCCCCCGCGGCGTAACGTAATGGCTAGATGGGAACACGGTGAAGCGCCCCAGCTTCTGCCGCGTGTGGCCGGTCAGCGGGTCAAACAGCGCCAAAGACTCGATATCCTCATCGAACAGCGTGATGCGCAGCGCGTTTTCGGCATGTTCCGCGGGGAAAACGTCAATCACATCACCGCGCACGCGATAAGTGCCACGGTGGAAATCAGTGTCGTTGCGCTCGTACTGCATTTCGCGCAGGCGGCGAATGATGTCGCGCTGCCCCAGCCTTTCGCCTTGCCGCAGATGCAGGATCATGCTGTGGTAATCGACCGGATCGCCAATGCCGTAAATGGCCGACACCGTACAGACAATCACCACATCGCGCCGTTCCAGCAGGCTCTTGGTGGCCGAAAGGCGCATTTGCTCGATGTGCTCGTTGATCGACGAATCTTTTTCGATGAACAGGTCACGCGACGGCACATAGGCTTCCGGCTGGTAATAGTCGTAATAGGAGACAAAATACTCGACGGCGTTTTCGGGGAAAAACTCGCGGAACTCCGAGTAAAGCTGCGCCGCCAGCGTCTTGTTGGGGGCCAGCACCAAGGCCGGCCGCCCCAGCCGCGCAATGACATTGGCCATCGTGTAAGTCTTGCCCGAACCGGTCACGCCGAGCAGAGTCTGGAAGGAAAGGCCGTCGCCGATTCCTTCGACCAGTTGGCGGATGGCCTCCGGCTGATCGCCCGCCGGCAAAAACGGTTGATGAAGCCGATAGGGGCTGCCCGCGAACGGAAGAATACTTGCTTCAGACATTGCGACGGTAATTGGGGGCGAATCGGTTATTATCGCGCGTTCCCCAGCGTATTCCGATTTCTCCTTGGAGCATAAATGAGCACTTCGATCTTTGCCGCCGTCGAAATGGCGCCGCGCGACCCGATTCTTGGCCTAACCGAGGCTTTCAACGCCGAAACCAACCCCAAAAAAGTGAACTTGGGAGTTGGCGTCTATTATGGCGACGACGGCAAAATTCCCCTGCTGGCAGCAGTGAAAACCGCAGAAAAAGCGCGTCTCGAAGCCATGCCGCCGCGTGGCTATCAGCCGATTGAAGGCACGCCCGCCTATAACGGCGCAGTGCAAAAGCTGCTGTTCGGCGAAACCTCTCCCCTGTTTGCCGAAGGCCGTGTTGTGACTGCCCAGTGTCTGGGCGGCACGGGCGCGCTCAAGGTCGGCGCCGACTATCTGAAGCGCTTGGCCCCGGATGCCAAGGTGTATATCTCCAACCCAAGCTGGGAAAACCACCGCCAGTTGTTTGAATCCGCCGGGTTTCAGGTTGAAGATTACCCCTACTACGACGCGGCCACTCGGGGCGTCGATTTTCAGGCGATGCTCGCCGCCCTGCTCCGCCTGCCGGCCCAGTCTATCGTCCTGCTGCATGCCTGCTGCCACAATCCGACCGGCGCCGATCTGACGGCCGATCAGTGGCAGAAAGTCGTCGCGGCCATCAAGGAACGCAAGCTGATTGCCTTCCTCGACATGGCCTATCAGGGCTTTGCCGACGGCATCGAGCCGGACGCCCTCGCCCCCAAGCTGTTCGCCGAGTCGGGCTTGCAGTTTTTCGTTTCCAGTTCCTTCTCGAAATCCTTTGCCCTTTATGGCGAGCGCGTCGGTGCCCTCTCCATCGTCACCGCTGGCAAGGATGAATCGGCCCGCGTGCTGTCGCAGCTCAAGCGGGTCATTCGCACCAATTACTCGAACCCGCCGACTCACGGCGGCGCGATCGTTGCGGCTGTGCTTTCCAGCCCCGAACTGCGCAAGATGTGGGAAACCGAACTGGCAGGTATGCGCGACCGCATCCGCGACATGCGCGTAGCCTTGGTCGACAGGCTCAAGAGCCGTGGCGTAGCGCAGGATTTCTCCTTCGTCGTCCGTCAGCGCGGCATGTTCTCCTACACCGGTTTGACCGCGGCCCAAGTTGAACGAATGAAGGCCGAATTCGGCATTTTTGCGGTCAGCACGGGCCGAATTTGTCTTGCCGCCCTGAACAGCAAGAACATCGACTACGTGGCCGATGCGATTGCAGCGGTCAGCAAGTAGCCGTTCTGCTTGACGGTTTCGCGCGAAGTGTCTAAGATTCGCGCCTCTTGAGTTCCCCGATAGCTCAGTCGGTAGAGCGCCGGACTGTTAATCCGTAGGTCCCTGGTTCGAGCCCAGGTCGGGGAGCCAAACGGCCGATTCTGCGGAATTGGCCTTTTGTTTTTTCTAGCCCAGCCCCTGCGCCTTGTAGGTCGCAGGCTCTATTCCGTACCGCCCCAGCAGCTTGTAGAACTCGGTTCGATTGCGTTGGGCGATACGGGCGGCTTGTGAAACGTTGCCGTTAGTGCCCTGCATCAGCTTGACGATGTAGTCCCGCTCAAAGCTGCGCCGCGCTTCGTCGAGGCACAGCATTTCACGTTCGCTCTCTTCCCGAAGCAGGTAATTGATCAACGAGGCTGGAACAACAGCAGCGACCGATAGCTGCATTGCCTGCTTGATGACGCTGATTAACTGCCGCGTATTCCCCGGCCAGGGAGCTTCCAGCAACAGTCTTAACGCCTCAGGCGAAAAGCTGCGGCCATTGTTTCCCGCAGCTTCGACATGGCTCGCAATCAGCGCCGCGATGTCCTCGGGACGCTCAGCGAGAGGCGGAATCACCAAGGTGGTCGCGGCAAGGCTGAAATAAAAATCAGCGCGCAAAGCGCCTTCCTGAATCGCGCGCGTGGGGGCGCCTTCGCATGCCGCAACAATGCGCACATCCGGCAATACCTCCTGACGCTCGATTCCGGGGACACCTTTGCGGACCAGCGGCAGCAAACGCACTTGGACAATCGGCGGCAGGCTTTCGAGTTCGTCGATAAACAGCATTCCGCCTGCGGCAGCTGCAAGCAACCCTTTCGGGGCTCCCTTGGTTTTTCCTGCGCCAAAAATCTCCGCTTCAATACTTTCCGGAGACAGGATACCGCAAACCAGCGTAACGAAGGGCTGTTTTGCTCTGGCGCTGGCTTGATGAATTGTTCTGGCCAGCGTTTCTTTGCCGACGCCTTGGGGGCCGATAATCAGGAACGGATTATCGTTCTCGGCAATCCGTCGCGCTCGCCTCAGTACTTCGTCCATCCGGAGACTGCTCGAAACGATGCGGGTACGCCAAGCGCCAGCTGTCTCAGTTGAGGAAACTGCCGGAGATATCGCAACGGCTTCCGCAACACGCGCAAGCAGTTCGCGGCTGTCGAACGGCTTGGTCAGGAAAGCGAAGGCGCCACGTTGCGTGGCCGCGACAGCATCGGGAATGGTACCGTGAGCGGTCAATATGATGACCGGCACGGTCGGGGCTTCCTCATGCAGGCGGGCGAACAGCGCGAGTCCGTCCATGCCCTCCATGCGAAGATCGGTAATCACGGCGCGCGGATGCTGTTGCTTGAAGCACTCCATTGCCTCATAACCCGAAGAGGCCAACACCACGCTATACCCTGCGGCGGCCAAGCGTATGCCGATCAAGTCCAGAAGATCCGGATCGTCATCGACAACCAGCACATTTCCCAGCGACTTTTTCATTAGTTCATTAGTTTGTTTGTTCTGCCTGACATATTATTATCCTCAGGCTCGGATTTCAGCATTTTTTTCGGCAAGAAAAATCTTGTTGCTTCCAGACGACAAATGCTTAATACACCTCTTCCGGCGGCTCTTCCTCCTCGCTCAAAGGCAGGCGCACCTGAAAATGAGACCCTGCCGGCGAGTCAAGCAGGTTCAGGGAGCCATGATGGGCATGGACAAACCCTCGGGCGATTGCCAATCCCAAACCGGCGCCTGCCGCCGAGTTTTCGGTTTCCCGTATCCTGAAAAAGGGCTCGAATATTTTTTCCCTGCTTTCCTCGGGAATGCCCGGCCCCTGATCCATCACATCAAGCACCGCCTGATCGCCATCCTGCGCCAACAATAGTTTGATCGTGCCTTCGGCAGGAGAGTATTTGATCGCGTTCGTGACAAGGTTGTTCACAATCGTTGTAATTTCTTCCTTACCGCCTGTCACTATCAGCGGCGTCAGAGTACCCAGTATCCGCAGGCGCTTGTCGCGAACCGCCAACTGCTGGGTTGCCAATACCTGCTCAATGATATGGTCGAAACGCAGTTGAATGCGTTCGATACGTTCCAGAGTATGCCCTGCCTGCTGTAGCCTCAACAGGCCATCAATCAGGGTTTGCAGCCGCAAGGCATTGTTGTGCATGATGCCGACGATCCGGTTTTGTTGCGGCGTCAAAGTTCCCGCTACCTGATCGGCCAGCAGGCTGGACCCTTCGAGTAAGGCGGCTAACGGAGTTTTCAGCTCATGGGAAACATGGCGCAAAACGCTGGTGCGTTGTTCCTCCAGTTCCCGCAAGCGGCAACGCAGCCATTCCAGCCGCCTGCCGATGCGCTTGACATCGTCCGGCCCGCGCAAAGCGATCCTGCGTTCCAGTTTCCCTTGTCCAAGCGCTTGCACAGCCCGTTCGACTCTGGAAAACAACCGTATCAGCAGCCGCTGTCCGATCAACATCAACACCAGCACGGTAGCAAACGCAATGGCGATTCCAATCATGAGCCGCTTGTGCAGATCGGCAGCTTTCGCACGGAAGGATGAACGCTCGGCATCGACAATCCGCGCCGTTTCCTCGACCAACACAAGATTTTGCTCGCGCAGCCGCAATATCGTTGCCTGCAACTCCGGCAATCCCTTGCCGCTGCCCAAACTACGGTAGGTGTGATCCTCCATCAACAGCAATTGCTCAACTCTGGAGTTAAGCTGCGCGACAAAAGGAATCTGGGTAAACACGGCTGACCGCCGTTGCCAATCAACACGCGCCACCGCGTAGTCATCCAGCAGGTTTGGATCGTTCAGCGCGCTGTACTGCCGGAGTATGCGATCCATATGGCGCAAGTCCTCCGACAGTTCCCAAGTCAGCCGGCTGGCACGATTGGCGTCGCCGGTGTTCAGATCGTTTTGCGCCGTGATTTCATTGATTGTGATTCCGGCATAGATGATCGTGGCAACCAGCGGCGTCATCAGCAACAGGCTGCCTAGCAACACCAGACGCAGCAGCGTATCCGGATAAATTGACATTGCGCTAGTGTACGGGGAAATCTCTGGATACGCGAGCGCTCCGCCAGAATTTGCTGCCACTGCCAGGCGGTGGTGGGTGCTGACGGGTTCGAACCGCCGACATTCGCCTTGTAAGGGCGACGCTCTACCAACTGAGCTAAGCACCCGACCGGTGAAACGGCAGCTATGGAGAACCCGCTGCCGTCTTGCTTGCCGCGGATTGTATCAGTTGATCGCTTCTTTCAGCCGCTTGGCGACTCGAAACCGCAAAACCTTGGTCGCGGCGATTTCAATAGTGGCACCGGTGCGCGGGTTGCGTCCGATACGGGCTGCGTGGAGACTGACATGGAAGCTGCCGAAGTCCGCCAGCCTGACAATCTCATCTTTTTTCAGGGCTGCCACGATGCCTTCAATCGCGGCGTTCAACGCCCGCTCTGCCGAGACTTTGGAAACATCGGCTTGCAGGGCAATATGATCAATCAGTTCCGTTTTGTTCATGGCGAGTTTCCTGTACTGGGTTGTGGTTCAGGCCGTCCTTATACCAAGCTCCGCGAATTCATTCAACTGACGTCAGGAGACGACAGATACGGGTTTTACCTGTATCCTGAGCCCTGTAACCCGAAACCTGTTGCAGCGAAGGCGCGATTCCTATATAAAGCTGCATTTTTGCCGACGGATAGACCCCAGCATGGCCGACGATTTTCT
>JAISPO010000068.1 GCA_031274855.1 Zoogloeaceae bacterium
CCTGTAACCTGTCGCCCCATGAGTTCACCCCACGGCCTGCTGCGCTCTCTGGCAACCATTAGCAGTATTACCCTGCTTTCCCGCATTCTGGGTTTTGTCCGCGATTTCGTCATTGCCCGCAGCTTTGGCGCGGGCTTGCTGACCGACGCCTTTTTCGTCGCCTTCCGCCTGCCCAACTTTCTGCGCCGCCTGTTCGCCGAAGGCGCGTTTTCACAGGCTTTTGTACCGTTGCTGGCCGAATACCGGAACCGGCGCGGCGAAGCGGAAACCAAGCAGCTTGTCGACCGCGTCGCCACGGCGCTGTTCGTCGCCGTCACTATCGTTGCCGCGCTCGGCGTGGTGGGCGCGCCTTTGCTCATTTACATTTCCGCGCCCGGCTTCTCCGCCGATGCCGACAAGTTCGCCCTCACCGTTGAGCTGACGCGCATCACCTTCCCCTACATCCTGTTCATGTCGCTGGTCGCGCTGTCGGCGGGCATTCTCAACACCTGGAGCCGCTTCGCGCTGCCGGCCTTCACGCCCGTGCTGCTCAATGTGGCGATGATAGGCGGCGCGCTGCTCGCCGCCCCATGGTTCGACCCGCCGATACTGGCGCTGGCCTGGGCCGTCTTTCTCGGCGGCGTACTGCAACTCGGCCTGCAACTGCCCGCGCTCAAGCGGCTCGGCATGTTGCCGCGCTTCGACTGGGCGCCCGGCGACTCTGGCGTGCGCCGGATACTCGCCTTGATGGCCCCCGCCGTTCTCGGCGTTTCGGTGTCGCAAATCTCGCTCATCATCAACACCATCTTCGCCTCCTTCCTGCCCTCCGGCAGCGTCTCCTGGCTTTACTACGCGGACCGACTCATGGAGTTCCCCGCCGGGCTGCTCGGCGCGGCGCTCGGCACCATCCTGCTACCGGCTTTGGCGAAAAGCCATGCCAGCGAACAGGGCGAGCAGTTTTCCGCGCTGCTCGACTGGGGTCTGCGCCTGACCCTGCTGCTGACGCTGCCCGCCGCGCTCGCGCTGGCAATTCTTTCCGTGCCGCTGATCGCCACGTTGTTCCAGCACGGCGCTTTCACCAGCGCTGACGTGCTGCAAACCCGCACCGCGCTGGTCGCCTACAGTATCGGCTTGGCCGGTCTCATTCTGGTCAAAGTGCTGGCCCCCGGCTTTTATGCCCGTCAGAACATCCGCACGCCGGTCAAAATCGCCATCATCACCCTGCTCGCCACGCAGGCCATGAACCTCGCCTTCATCGGCTGGCTGCGCCATGCCGGTCTCGCGCTTTCGATTGGTCTGGCTTCGTGCCTCAACGCCACCCTGCTCTATCGCGGCCTGCGCAAAGCCGACGCCTACCAGCCCGTCGCCGGTTGGCCCGCTTTCATCGCAAAAGTCCTGCTTGCCCTCCTCGTCATGGCCGCCGTCCTCTGGTTCACCGCCGGCCCCGACGCCCACTGGATGACCATGCCGCTCACCGAGCGTCTGCTCCGCCTGACCGCCCTCGTCCTCGCCGGTATCACCAGCTACTTCGGCACCCTCGCCCTGCTCGGCTTCCGCCTCGCCGATTTCAAACGGCAGGGTGCCTGACTGCGGGCGTAAAATAAAGCAGGATTGTTCAGGCTTGAAATTGGACAGAAAGGCAAACCATGAAACGAAGCGTCACGGTTGTTCTTGCATGCCTCTTGTTTCCACTTTGCGTATCCGCGCAAGGGTCGATCCCTAATAATGAAAATCAGCCGCACACGATCTCGGTAATGGGAGAGGCCACGGTGCAGGTCATTCCTGATCGGGTGGTACTTAGTGTGGGCATTGAGAGTATCGACCGAAGTCTCGCCATTGCGCGCGCGGCCAATGAGAAGGCCATTAAAAAAGTTCTATCGGCCATGCGCGAATTGAACATACCCGAGCGAAACCTGAACACCGACTATATCTCCCTCAGTACTCAAACGCACCACGATAACGACTGTGACAGACAGGATGGGAGAGAGAGATTAATGCGCTGTTATGTTGTAAGGCGCACGCTAACGATTGATCTCCGCGACGTCAGCAAGTTCGATAAGGTTCTCTCAACCGCCCTGGACGCTGGCGTAACTGATGTCCATGACATTCAGTTTCTGACAACAGAAGTCCGCAAGTATCGCGACCAGGCACGTACCATGGCCATTCGGGCAGCACGCGAGAAAGCCAATCTTTTCGTGCGGGAAGCTGGTACGGAAATTACCAGCGTAATCTCTATAAAGGAAGAACCGGATTACGGCTGGACTTCCTTCTACGGACGGTGGTGGGGTTGGCGGGACAGAGGAAGCTACAGTCAGATGTCGCAGAATGCTGTTAGCGTAGATTCGGCATCCTTTGCGCCGGGTAGCTCGGAATCCTTTGCGCCCGGACAATTAGCGGTAACGGCAAAGATTGCGGTCACTTACGCGCTCAAATAATCGTCAGAGAAAAGCTGTAGCCGGAACGGACGCAGTTGCAGGTGGCATGATGAAAAACGGGCCACCCAAGGGTGGCCCGTTTATATGGATTGCTACCGCTTAAGCAACCAGCGGGACGATCAACAGAGCAACGATGTTGATGATTTTGATGAGCGGGTTAACGGCAGGGCCGGCAGTGTCCTTGTAGGGATCGCCCACGGTGTCGCCGGTAACGGCGGCTTTGTGCGCTTCCGAGCCTTTGCCGCCGAAGTTGCCGTCTTCGATGTATTTCTTGGCGTTATCCCAGCAGCCGCCGCCGGTGGTCATCGAGATGGCGACGAAAATGCCGGTGACGATCGTGCCCATGAGCACGCCGCCGAGAGCGCGTACACCCGCGCCCGGACCCATCAGGAAGTTCATCACAACAGCGGTGAGGACCGGCACGAGGACGGGCAGCAGTGAGGGGATCATCATTTCCTTGATCGCGGCCTTGGTCAGCATGTCGACGCAGGTGCCGTATTCGGGCTTGCCCGTGCCTTCCATGATGCCCTTGATCTCGCGGAACTGGCGGCGCACTTCGACGACGACCGAACCGGCGGCGCGGCCGACCGCTTCCATGCCCATCGCGCCGAACAGGTAGGGCACCATGCCGCCGATGAACAGGCCGATGATGACTGCCGGATCGGACAGATCAAACGCGAAGGATTTGCCCACGCCTTCCAGACCGTGCGTGAAGTCGGCGAACAGCACCAGCGCGGCCAGACCGGCGGAACCGATGGCGTAGCCTTTGGTCACGGCCTTGGTCGTGTTGCCGACAGCGTCGAGCGGATCGGTAATGCCACGCACGGAATCGGGCAACTCGGCCATTTCGGCAATGCCGCCGGCGTTGTCGGTGATCGGGCCGTAGGCGTCGAGCGCGACGATAATGCCGGCCATCGAGAGCATCGAGGTGGCGGCAATGGCGATGCCGTAGAGGCCGCCGAGCGAGTACGAAGCCCAGATCGAGGCGCAAACGGCCAGCACCGGCCAGGCGGTCGCCTTCATCGAAACGCCGAGACCGGCGATGATGTTGGTGCCGTGGCCCGTGGTCGAAGCCTGCGCGACGTGCTGCACGGGCTTGAACTCGGTGCCCGTGTAGTACTCGGTGATGTAGACCATGAGGCCGGTCAGGATCAGGCCGATCACGGATGCGCCATAGAGCCGCATCTGCGAACCGCCCGCGCCGAGCAGGTTGTCATCGACCAGCCAGATCGTCATCGGGTAGAAGGCGATCAGCGCCAGCACACCGGCGACAATCAGGCCCTTGTAGAGCGCGTTCATGATCTTGCCGCCCGGCGAGGCCTTGACGAACATCACGCCAACGATGGAGGCGATGATCGAGAAGCCGCCCAACGCAAGCGGGTAGATGACTGCGGCGTCACCGGCGCTCTTGAACAGCAGCGCGCCGAGCAGCATGGTGGCAACCGTGGTCACAGCGTAGGTCTCGAACAAGTCCGCGGCCATACCGGCGCAGTCGCCGACGTTGTCGCCAACGTTGTCGGCAATCACGGCGGGGTTGCGCGGGTCGTCTTCGGGAATACCGGCTTCGACCTTGCCCACTAAATCCGCGCCGACGTCAGCGCCCTTGGTGAAAATGCCGCCGCCGAGACGGGCGAAGATCGAAATCAGCGAGGAGCCGAAACCGAGACCGACCAGCGGGTGAATCAGCGCCTCGGTGCCGGCATCGGGCATTGTCAGTTTGAGAATGGCGAAGTAACCGGCAACGCCCAGCAGGCCGAGGCCGACCACCAGCATACCGGTGATGGCGCCGCCCTTGAAGGCAACGTTGAGGGCTTCATTCAGTCCGGTACGCGCCGCTTCGGCAGTGCGCACGTTGGCGCGTACCGAAACGTTCATGCCGATGAAGCCGGCCGCGCCGGACAGGACCGCGCCGATCACGAAGCCGATGGCGGTGGACATGCCCAAGGCAATGCCGATGACGATGGCCAGCACAACGCCCACATAAGCAATCGTGGTGTACTGACGTTTCAAGTAGGCTTGCGCGCCTTCCTGCACAGCCGCCGAGATCTGGCGCATCCGCTCGTTACCGGCCGGTTGCCCAATGATCCATTTGGCGGTGATCCAGCCGTAGGCGATGGCCGCCAACGCGCAGATCAGTGCGAATATCAATCCGTTCGACATCTATTCCCTCCGTTTGGTTATTTGCCCTTGGCGGGCAGTGAAAAAACAAGGGGCGCGCCATACATTGGTGTGCCCCTTTTGATTTTTGCTACAGCTTGAATTCCCCCGATAACTTTTTCGGTACCGGAGCATTTTTCAGCGTTACGTACTTCGGCAGCCCATCCTGATAAGGCGGATAGTCCTCGCCTTTCATCAGGGGGGCCAGATAGGTCCGGCATTGTTCGGTAATGCCGAAACCATCAGGACTGATGAAGTTCTTGGGCATTTTCTTTTCGACGTTGGCGACCTTCGCCAGCGCCGCCATGCCAACCTTCCACTTGTATGGCTTGTCGGAGACACGATCAATGGTCGGCATCACCGCGTTGTGGCCCTTGAGCGCGAACTCGACTGCCGCCTTGCCCATCGCGTAAGCCTGATCGACATCGCTCTTGGAGGCGATATGGCGTGCCGCGCGCTGCATATAGTCGGCAACGCCCCAGTGGAATTTGTAGCCGAAGGCTTCCTTGACCATATTGGCAAGCACGGGCGCGGCGCCGCCAAGTTGGGCGTGGCCGAAGGCATCGCGGGTGCCTTGCTCGGCAAGAAACTTTCCGTCCGGCCAATGGCATCCTTCCGACACCACCACGGTGCAATAGCCGAACTTCTTGACCAGACTTTCGACCTTCGCCAAAAACTTCTGCTGATCGAACAGCACTTCGGGGAACAGCACGATGATCGGCAACTCGGTCGTCTTGGTCGAAGCCATCGCGCCGGCCGCAGCAATCCAGCCCGCGTGGCGGCCCATCACTTCAAGGACGAATACCTTGGTCGAAGTCTTCGCCATGGAGCGCACATCGTAGGTGGCTTCCAGCGTGGAAACCGCGATGTACTTGGCGACGGAACCGAAGCCCGGGCAGTTGTCGGTGATCGGCAAATCATTGTCGACGGTCTTGGGCACATGGATGGCCTGCAGCGGATAGCCCAGCGCCTCGCTCAACTGGGAAACCTTGAGGCAGGTATCGGCGGAATCGCCGCCGCCGTTGTAGAAGAAGTAACCTATGTTGTGCGCCTTGAACACTTCGATCAGGCGATCGTATTCGCGCTTGTTGGCTTCCAGACTTTTCAGTTTGTAGCGGCAGGAACCGAAAGCGCCTGAAGGCGTGTGGCGCAGCGCGGCAATCGCCGTGGCGGATTCCTTGCTCGTATCAATCAGGTCTTCGAGCAGCGCGCCGATGATCCCGTTGCGACCGGCATAGACCTTGCCGATTTTGTCCTTGTGCTTGCGCGCAGTTTCGATGACGCCGCAGGCCGAAGCGTTGATGACCGCAGTAACGCCACCCGACTGGGCGTAAAAGGCATTCATTTTCTTGACCGCCATTGTTGCGTCTCCTTACTTGAGTGCTGCGAAAGCAGCGTCGCGCACGGCATCGACCTTGCCCATGCCGCAAATCTTGCGGTATTTGGGCGCGCCGGATTGCCCGTTCGCCGCCCACTTGCCGTAATAGTCGATCAGAATTTCGGTCTGCTGATGGTACACATCGAGGCGCTTGAGAACGGTTTCTTCCCTGTCGTCGTCGCGCTGAACCAGCGGCTCGCCGGTGAGATCGTCCTTGCCTTCAACCTTGGGTGGATTGAATTTGACATGGTAAGTGCGCCCCGAAGCGGCATGAGCGCGACGGCCGCTCATGCGGGTGACGATCTCGGCATCCGGCACCTCGATTTCGAGCACGTAGTCGATCGCCACACCGGCTTCCTTCATCGCTTCCGCCTGCGGGATGGTGCGCGGAAAACCGTCGAACATGTAGCCGGACTGACAGTCGGCTTCCCTGAGCCTGTCCTTGACCAGACCGATGATGATGTCGTCTCGAACAAGACCGCCGGCATCCATGATTTCCTTCGCCGCCAAACCAAGCGGCGTACCGGCCTTGACGGCAGCCCGCAACATATCTCCGGTGGAAATCTGGGGGATGCCGAATTTCTCTTTGATGTAATTGGCCTGAGTGCCCTTGCCTGCGCCGGGCGGCCCTAACAATATCAGCCGCATGATGTTTCACATCTCCCTGATACAAACTCGTGCAACGATTATAGTGTTTTCTCAGGCGAGATTGAACAGGCCGCGAACACGCTCCAAATCTTCCGGCGTATCGACACCGGGTTGGGGCGGGTGATCGAAAATAGCCACGCGAATCTCATGGCCATGCCGATGACGACGCGGTAGTGTATGGATAACACATTTGTTAATATACCGTCATGTCCTACACCATCCACTACTACAGCGATGATGTTCAGGCCGAGATTATGGGGCTGTCGGTAACGTTGCAGGCGCACTATGTTGCGCTATCGCTGCCGTGGTAGTTGGCATTGGGCGTATAGGTGTAAGTGCCGTCTGCGTTGGCAACCAAAGTGCCATGCGCGGGGTTGGTGACGATCTGGGCTGTGAGAGCATCGCCATCAGCATCACTGGCCCAAGCCATAAAGTCGATCAACAGGGATGCGTTTTCATCGAGGGAGACGATGGCGTCATTGGCAACCGGCGCGATGTTGGCGGCTATTACCGTCAGGCTCAATGTGCAGGTGTTGGCCGATAGATCTATGCCATCGCTGACACGCCAACTGAGGCTGTCTGCGCCTGCATAGGCGGCATTGGCAGTGTAGGTGTAGGTGCCATCGGCATTAGCGACCAAGCTACCGTGCGTGGGTTGGGTTGCCCATTGCACAGTCAGCGGGTCGCCATCGGCATCAAAGGCGCCGGCAAGCGGGTTGAAGGTGTAAGGCTGGCCAGCCACGACGCTAACGCTGCGGTCGGCAGGAGCCACTGGGGCATGGTTCAGTTTGCCGCCCTCTTCGTCCAATAGACGGATATCTCTCAGGGTAACGCTGCTTTGCGCAGCGCCGAAGCCGAGCAGGTCGAAAGAAAGCATGACGGCATTGCCGGCCAGCGATTGTGGTAGTTCAATGAAATAGGTGGCGCTGCCGTCTGCGTTGAGTGCCTTGCGCACACTTGAAGCAAGGTATTCGGTACCATTGGTTTGGAGGTTAAGCAAGGAATCGGTATTGGTGAGATTCACGATACCCACGACAGGCAGGCCGGTGTTGGCGTCCAGTAAAGCGACTTCAAAGGCATCTGAAGGGCCGCTGGCGTTGCTGGTGAGATTTTGGGCGCTGAGGGTAAAGCTGAGATAGCGGTCGCCTTCGTTGACCATAAAGGCTTGGGCCAAGTGGGTTTGTACCGTAAGCGATTCGGTGAGCGTGACAGTATCGTCTGTAACGTGAACTTGGCCTTGGGCTGCCCATCCGTTGATATTGCCGGTGCTGAAGTTGCCATTAATCAGGGTCGGGTTAACGACCCCGAGGTAGCTGGCGATTTGCAAGCCATCGCCATCGTCATCTTCCGGCCCACGGCGGGCCAAGGTCTGGCTGGTCGTACTCCGCCCGGGGATGGGCAACAAGGGGTCGTTATTCTCCCCTCGCCCGCTTGCGGGAGAGGGGCTGGGGGTGAGGGCGTCGTTCTCGGCTTTGATCTGGGCGATCAGGTCAGCCATGAGTTGCAGTTCGGCGGCAGTGGGTAGCCGCCGTTCGCCGGGTTGCAAGCTGGCGCCCATGAAGTCACGCGGATCGCCACTGTGTTCAAGGCCCAGCACATGGCCGTATTCGTGGAGCAATACAGAAAGCAAATCCATCTTGCCTTCGGCTTCGGTGCCGGGCTTGGCTTTCCAGATATTCGGGTCAGCGGTGGGCAGGTAGTCATCGCTGTTGTCCAGCGGGGTAAGGTCGATGTACCAGCCCCAGCCGGCGGCAGAGGTATCCAGGGTGATCCGGTAGTTGAGCGTCTGGGCCAAAGCCAGACCCGGGAGCGTGGCAAAACCCTGGAAAGCAGCAGCGGCATCGGCAAGGATGGCGGAGAGTTCGGCATCACGCCACATCGATTCAGGGCTAAATACCAGAGCCTGCGCAAGCATTTTTATGGATTGATCGCCAGTCAGTGAAATCTTCCAATATTCATGAGGACAGCGTGTGGGATCGGTGATTCTGCTACCCCAAATATCAATATCAATATAGCTGGGATCCCCTTTATCGGGTACTGACAGATCGTAGGGAATCCGCACCACATTATTAGGCGTCGTATTATCATCAAGCCTCCTCACATTGA
Organism: Zoogloeaceae bacterium; assembly: GCA_031274855.1. Classification (GTDB taxonomy): domain Bacteria; phylum Pseudomonadota; class Gammaproteobacteria; order Burkholderiales; family Rhodocyclaceae; genus Fen-999. The sequence continues at coordinate 8,704 of JAISPO010000068.1, forward strand.
AAATGGCGTAGTCATTTCCAACAAAATCACTGTCAGGAGTGTACCGATACGATCCTCCACCTGGCTTGACTTCCAGCGTACCGTGCTCAGGATATTGCACAATCGTTATTTCCGACCCTTTGTCGATATCAATATAGCTGGGTTGTCCTGCGTCAACCGACAGAACATAGTGAATACGCACAGTATTATCGCCATACTTTACATCAAAGATAGCGTAGTCATTACCAACGAAATCACTATCAGGATTTACTGTATAGTCATAGCTTCCATACGCCCCATACGAGGGATATAAGGTGCCATGCTCTGGGTTCTGAATAATAATTATTTCAGATGGATTTTCGCCTTGATTAATACGAAATTTTCCACCAGAAAATTCCCTCGTGTAATCTTGTGCAGCAAAGTAAGGAGAAATAGTTTCGTTATCCAGGATTGTTTTGTAGTCGTCGGCATATCGCCCTCGAATTACTACACACACCCCGAGTTGATAAGCAGGCGCATCAGCGGCGGTGCTGGCCGTCTTGACGACCTGAACAGCCTCTGCCAGCTCAATAGCTGGCATGGAAACGTCAATCCACATGATAATTTCTCCTGAATTTACCGATTCGGCGGCTAAACTGCTTGGTTCTTTGCCATCGGCCGCTATATCGGAAACTGCTGCCTGCTGAACAAGGAGCGTTTGTACCGTACCCCCCCCGATCTCCACGGGGTCACGCTTGGTGAGACTGATTGCAAAGCGATTTTCATAGTCTTTTTGGCCGGTTGCGGTGATGCCGAGGTATTTGAGAACCTCCCTAGAATCAAAGGGGTCAGCATCGCTTTTCTTTTCCGCGAACGATTG
>JAISPO010000073.1 GCA_031274855.1 Zoogloeaceae bacterium
TCTCCTCATGGGTTACCGTTGCTTTTTGGTCGGGGGCTTACCTTTCAACTCGTAAGCGACTTGCCGTAGCCACCAGGCAGCCCCTGCCGTCGTCAACATGGAAAACAGCCCCAACAAAAGAAAAGCACTGATAAGCTCCCTTGTGTTGTTCTCAAAAAGAATGCGGCCAAGCCCGGTGGTCGCCACCACGATAACACTCAACGCACCGCCCGCCAGCATGAAAAGATCCGGCACCCAATACCGATAGCCGCCGTACATACCGACTATCACGGCAATGTACAACACGAAGTACCACCCGTTGGTATAGCGATAATTTACGATAAAGTAAATCGCCAGTACCGTCGCCACACCCCCTGCCGTCAACGCCAGCAGCCTCGGCACCCAGCGGCCGCGCATCCATTCACGCCCCCGCGCCGCAAACCATTCCCACACGATCAGCGCGCAACTATCAAACAGCGCTATGCCGACGAACATTTTTTCATCATGCAGAAAGAGACCCCATCGGGCTCCAAACGTTTGCACATAAAAAACATATGCCACATTGAGAATCGCCAGCCACAGTACCCACAGCGCCGGTAAACGCGCCATTAACACCCAGGGAAGAATCAGCAATGCCCAGACGGCGAACAATTCAAACGTATCCGCGCCTGTTTGATAGGTTTGCCCGATCAACGCCAGCAATGCGCCGACCGCCAGACTCGCGGCCAGCAATGCCGCGTTTCCGTAGCGAAAACGCGCGCTTAATGCATAAGCCACAAGAGAGGCGATGATCGCTGCCTCGGCCAGCGCGAATTTTCCGAAGCGCCCCATACCAGACCAGTTTGCGGCCACGAAAAAAATCAAGCCCGCCAGCAGCGCCGCCACGCCCAGCCACAACAGCAAACGGTCTATCCATGCGCGCCATTCCTGACCGGAAGGCGGAACACCCGCCAGCCGCAAAGCCGCGGGTATCTGTTGCGCAGACAAAGCCCCTTGTTCGTGCCAGCGCGCAATCCACTTTTGCTGTTCTTGCATTGGCATCCTTCCTTTCGAACTGGCAGTTTAGTCCTTTTCCAACTGCCGCTTGAGTTCGTAGAGTTTTTCCAGCGCCTCGCGCGGGGAGAGGGCGTCGGGATCCAGGGCGGTAAGTGTTTCGACGACGGGGTGAGGCTCGGTTTCTGGCGTGGTTGATGGCGGGGCTTGGGTGAAGAGGTCGGGTTGGGGGCCGGCGGCGGCGGCGCGGTTTTCGAGTTGGATCAGGTTGCGCTTGGCGTCTCTGACGACGCTGATGGGGATGCCGGCCAGCGCGGCGACTTGAATGCCGTAGCTTTGCGAGGCGGGGCCTTCTTCGACGGCGTGAAGGAAAACGATTTTGTGGCCGTATTCGACGGCGTCCAGATGGACGTTGGCGCATTCGGGGTAGTCTTGCGCCAGCCGCGTCAGTTCAAAGTAGTGGGTCGAGAACAGCGTGAAGGCACGGTTCTTTTCGATCAAGTGACGGGCGATGGCGAAGGCCAGCGCGAGGCCGTCGAAGGTCGAGGTGCCGCGGCCGATTTCGTCCATCAACACCAGCGATTTGTCGGTGGCGCCGTGGAGGATGGCGGCGGCTTCGGTCATTTCGACCATGAAGGTTGAGCGGCCCGAGGCAAGATCGTCAGCCGCGCCGATGCGCGTGAAAATGGCGTCGATGGGGCCGAGGCGGCAGGCGCGGGCGGGCACATAAGCGCCGCAATGGGCGAGCAGGACGATCAGGGCGACTTGCCGCATGTAGGTCGATTTGCCGCCCATGTTGGGGCCGGTGACCAGCAGCAGTTTGCGCGCCCCCGACATCCTGACGTTGTTGGCGATGAAGTTGTCGACTTCGGCTTCGACGACCGGATGGCGGCCTGCTTCGATGTCGATGGCTGCTTCGGTGACGAATTGCGGGCGCACCCAGTCGAGCCGCGTTGCGGCGTCGGCAAACGCGCACAGGCCATCGAGTTGCGCCAGCGCGCGGGCGATGCGCTGGAACGGCGGAATCCAGGGAGCAAGCGCATCGAGCAGTTCTTCGTAAAGCCTTTTTTCCAGCGCCAGCGCGCGTTCGTTGGCCGACAGCGCCTTGTCCTCGAAAGCCTTGAGTTCGGGCGTGATGTAACGCTCGGCGTTCTTCAGCGTTTGCCGCCGCCGGTAGTCGGCCGGCACCCGCTCGGTGTTGGCATGGGTGACTTCGATGTAGAAGCCATGCACTTTGTTGAACTCGACCTTGAGGCTGACGATGCCGGTGCGCGCGCGTTCGCGGCGTTCAAGGTCGATCAGGAAGCTGCCGCAGTTGGCTTGCAGCGCCCGCAGTTCGTCCAGTTCGGACGAGTAACCGGCGGCAATGACGCCGCCATCACGAATCAAGGCCGCCGGTTCCGCGGCGATGGCTCGATTGAGCAGGGGTAGCGCCTCTTTGGGCGCGACGAGTTCGGCGGCCAGCGACGTCAGCTGCGGCATCGTCTCGCGGGTGAGCAGGGGGCGCAAGACCGGCAGGTGCTTCAGCGTGTCACGCAGCGCGGCGAGTTCACGCGGGCGGGCGTTGCGCAGGGCGATGCGGGCGGTGATGCGTTCCAGATCGCCGATGCCGCGCAGTTCGCGGCGCAACTGCGGACAGGGGCCGTCGCCTGCGTTGCCAAGCAGTTCGGCCACGGCGTCGTGCCGCGCGAGCGCTTCATTGCGGTCGGCCAGCGGATGGTGCAGACAGTGGCGCAGCCAGCGCGACCCCATGCTGGTCGAGCAGGTGTCGAGCAGCGAGAGCAGCGTTGGTTCGGTTTGGCCGCGCAGGGTTTCGGTAATTTCCAGATTGCGGCGCGTGGCGGCGTCGAGGCGCAGATAAGCGCCTTCCTGTTCGAGCGTCAGGCCGGTGACATGCGCCAGCGCCTGCATTTGGGTTGCGCGGGCGTACTGGTAAAGCGCGGCGGCGGCGGCGATGGCCAGCGGCGCGTCTTCGACGCCGAAGCCGGCCAGATCGCGGGCGCCGAAGTGTTCGGCCAGTTGCGCCGCGCCGGTGACGCCATCGAAATGCCAGTCGGGCAGACGCTTGATGTTGCAGTGCATGTCGTCGCCGAGCGCGGCGGCAGTGTCGGCCAGCAGCAGTTCGGCGGGCTTGAGGCGTTCGAGATGATTGGGCAGCGCGGCCAGCGGAATTTCAGTGAGGCGAAAATCGCCGCTGGCGAGGTTGAGCCAAGCCAGACCGGCCCGCTGGCGCTCGCAGGCAATCGCCATCAGCAGACTGTCGCGGCGGTCGTCGAGCAGGCTGGCATCGGTCAGCGTACCAGGCGTGACGATACGGGTGACGGCGCGTTCGACCGGCCCTTTCGAGGTCGCCGGATCGCCGATTTGTTCGCAGATCACCACCGACTCGCCGAGCTTGACCAGCTTCGCCAGATATTGCTCGACCGCATGGACCGGCACGCCGGCCATTTTGATCGGCTTGCCCGCCGACTGGCCGCGCTGAGTGAGCGTGATGTCGAGCAGACGCGCCGCTTTTTCGGCATCCTCGTAGAAAAGCTCGTAGAAGTCGCCCATCCGGTAAAAGAGCAGCAGATCGGCATGCTGGCGCTTGAGCGCCAAATACTGCTGCATGACCGGCGTATGCTTTTCCGGCCCTTGCGCGGGCGTGCTGGTTTGTCCGTGTTTCATCATCGGCCCTTTATCCCTCTCCCGTTGGCGGGAGAGGGGCAGGGGAGAGGGAAAAAATCAACCGCAGGTGCCGACTGCGCCGCAGGCGGTACAGAAGTCGCAGCCATCCTTGCGGATCACGGTCATGTTGCCGCACTCGGCGCACAGCGAACCCTGCGTGACTTTGACGGTGCCGGTGGCGCTCTTGCCCTGCGGCGTTTCGAGGATGCCCATTTCGCGGGTCGGGTAGCCGTTCTCCTCAAGAATGCCGAGCATGGTGTAGCGGTGCATGATGAGGCGGGCGATGTAGGCAACGGTGGACGGCCAGTTCTGCTGCTTCTGGCTGCCCGGCACGCGGGCCATGAAATCGCCGAGCGGCTCGGCGTAGTTGGTCAGCTTGCGCAGCTTCATGCCGATCCATGCCGGATCGAGTACGCGCATGTCGAGCGAGAGCAGCTTGGTCAGGCCATCAAGCGCGCGCGGATAATTGCCCGACAGCCAGACCGAGTAGGGCCGCGTGACGCCATCGGGCAGCGTGATTTCCTTGAGGCCGAGCGCAAACTCCTCGTTGGTGGAGGGGTTCACGATATCCACCGTCCAGGACAATGTGCCGTCGGTGCCGGTCTTCGGCTCGTCGCGGCTGAACATGGCATCGAGCACCGGCGTCGGGCCTTCGCCTTCCAGCGCGCCCAACTGCTCGCAACGGTAGCGCACTACTTGCGCCATCGCGGCGACCGCGCCCGCGACAATCTTCTTTTCGCCGAGCGGCGGGAAGGGCATCTCGAACGGTTCCTCGCCGACGGTGCGGGCCAACACGTCGAGCTTCAATTTCAGGAAGGCCTTGTCGTTGGCGCGCATGTCCATCGACAACGTTTTGGCGACTGCGCCGAGACCGCGCGGCTGCTCAGCCCCATTGACCCAAACCTCAAAGGGCAGCGCGCGGGCGTGGCCATTCTCGGCTTGACCGACGAACAGCGCGAACTCGCCGTGCGGCGTTTCGATCATGTAGCTCCAGGCCAGGTTGCCGTCGGCCAGACGCGGCCTGCCCGGCCAGCGCAGCGAGGCCAGCACGGGGGCGGGCAGCGAGCCGATAGACATGCGCCGGTTGGCGCTGTCGATGGTCACGTCCTGCGGCTGTTTTTGCTGGCTGCTGCTGCTTTCCACCGACAGCACCGCGCCCAGCACCTTGTTGGGCCGGTAGGTGGCCAGCCCTTTGAGACCGGCTTTCCACGCCTCCATGTAGAGGTCTTCAAAGTCGGCGTAGGGATAATCTTCCGGCACGTTCACTGTCTTGGAAATCGCCGTGTCGATGCAGGGGGCGACGGCGGCGACCATGTCCTTGTGCGCCTGCGCCGAAATCGCCAGCGCGGTGACGAAGTACTCCGGCAACTGGCTGACATCGCCGCCCATGTGCTTGTACAGGCGCCATGCGTAGTCCTCGACCGCGTATTCCTTGAAAGTGCCGTCGACCATGCGCTTCTTGCGCGTGTAAGTCCACGAGAAGGGCGGCTCGATGCCGTTTGAGGCGTTGTCGGCAAAGGCGAGGCTAATGGTACCGGTCGGCGCGATGGACAACAAATGCGAGTTGCGGATACCGTGCTTGCGGATTTGATCCTTGACGTTCTGTGGCAGACGCGAGGCGAAGTTGCCGCCGGAAAGATAAAGATCGGCATTGAACAGCGGGAAAGCGCCGCGTTCTTTCGCCAGATCGACCGAGGCCAAGTAAGCGCGGTCGCGCATGTACTCGGAAATTTTTCCAGCGGCAGTGCGCGCTTCCGGCGTGTCGTACTTCTGGCGCAGCATGATGAGCGCGTCGCCCAAGCCGGTGAAGCCCAGACCGATGCGGCGCTTGGCCTGCGCTTCGGCGCGCTGCTGCGGCAGCGGCCAGTGGGTGGCGTCGAGCACGTTGTCGAGCATGCGCACGCAATCGTCAATGACGCGACCGAAACTGGCGTAGTCGAATGTGGCATCCTGCTCGAAGGGCCGTTTGATGAAACGGGTCAGGTTGATCGAGCCGAGACAGCAGCAGCCATAAGGCGGCAGCGGCTGCTCGGCGCAGGGGTTGGTCGCCTCAATGGTCTCGCAGTAATTGAGATTGTTGTCGCGGTTGATGCGGTCGAGGAACAGAATGCCCGGCTCGGCGTGGTCGTAAGTCGAGCGCATGATCTGATCCCACAAATCACGCGCCTGGAGCTTGCGATAAACCCAGAAGCCGTCTTCGCGCTGATAAGCGCCGCCCTGCCGGATATCGCTGCATGGCTCGGCGCGATGGGCCAGTTCGATCTCCCCGTCGGCCTCCACCGCGCGCATGAAGGCATCGGTGACGCCGACCGAAATGTTGAAGTTGGTCAAGTCGCCGCTATCCTTGGCGTGGATGAAATGCTCAATGTCGGGATGGTCGCAACGCAGCACGCCCATTTGCGCGCCGCGGCGGCTACCGGCGGACTCAACGGTCTCGCAAGAGCGGTCGAAAACGCGCATGTAGGAAACCGGCCCCGAAGCCCGCGACTGCGTGCCTTTGACGTGAGCGCCGATCGGGCGGATGGTCGAAAAATCGTAACCGACGCCGCCGCCGCGCCGCATGGTTTCGGCGGCTTGCAGAATGGCGGTATAAATGCCCGGACGGCCATCGACGATTTCCGAAATCGAATCGCCGACCGGCTGGACAAAACAGTTGATCAGCGTGGCGCACAGATCGGTACCCGCCGCCGAATTGATGCGGCCGGCCGGCACGAAACCGTTTTCCTGCGCGTCGAGAAAACGCTCCTGCCAGAAGGCGCGTTTTTCCTCCTGCTCAACCGAAGCGAGGGCGCGGGCGACGCGCTCGCGCACGTCGTGCACGCTGCGCTCGTTACCTTTGGCATATTTTTCAATCAGCACCTCGCCCGAAATTTCCTGCGGCAAGGGCAAACCCATTTGCTGAATGGGGACGATGTCTTCGGAGACCGGCGTTTCTGTTGTCATCTTCTGGGTCCGATAAGATGGATGAATGAGGCGTAAATCAACAACCGGCGGCAAGCATATCCCTCTCGCTTCAAGATTGGAAGCATCATTTTTCCACAGCATATAAAATCAATGGGTTACAAGTTGCGCTAGTGGTGGAGCAAGCGCCATGCCACTAGATGTAGTAGGTAGAAAATCAGGAAAAACCAGTCGATTCAGAGGCTTGGGCTGACGTACAATGCGCCCTGCGCCGGCATAGCTCAGTTGGTAGAGCAACCGCCTTGTAAGCGGTAGGTCCCCAGTTCGAATCCGGGTGCCGGCACCATTCAGGGTACAGGGGACAGGATACAGGTTTCAGTGATGAACAAGGCCTTCGTCAAGGAAAGCGAAGACGAGGAGGATGATCTTCCCGAAGCGGCGCAGTTGCCGGCGGGTACCCGCAATTACATGACGGCGCGGGGCTATGGCGTCATGCGTGAAGAACTCGCGCATCTGGTCAAGACCGAACGGCCCAATCTGGTACAGGTGGTCGCGTGGGCGGCCAGCAACGGCGACCGCTCCGAAAATGGCGACTATATCTACGGCAAAAAACGCCTGCGCGAAATCGACCGGCGCATCCGCTACCTGACCAAGCGCATCGAGAGCGCGGTCGTGGTCGATCCGGCGCAGCAGGAAAACACCGAACAGGTATTTTTCGGCGCCACGGTCAGCCTGCTGGATCAGGACGGCGCCGAGGCCACTTATCAAATCGTCGGCATCGACGAAGCCGACGCAGGGCAGGGACGAATCAACTGGCTGTCGCCGCTGGCGCGCGCACTGATGAAAGCGCGCGAAGGGGAACAG
>JAISPO010000084.1 GCA_031274855.1 Zoogloeaceae bacterium
CCCCCGATACGCTACGCATCGTTCGGACAGCAGGTTTCCTACTTCTGAGTGGCCTACCTGCGCAAGTAATACCCCGTCAGCATTCCGTCCCACCCTGTGAAGAACCTTTCCTCCTGAACCGGCGTTGACCACGGATCAATGCCATCCCAAGCCTCTTGCGGCGTAGCCGCATCCAAATTCTGATGCGGGCGCACGGCGTCATACCAGAAGCGGAATTCTCCGAGTAGCCCTTGTAGCGCCTCTTTCGAAACAGGTCTAATTGCGTTGAGTTTTTGCTTCAGTGTTCCGAAGAACCGTTCAATCCGGCCGTTCTGCCACGGACAGCCAAGTGCCGAGCGCTGATGCCGGATACCGGTGAGCCACAGGACAGTCGTGAACACCCGTGAAGTGAAACAGGCTTCGTTATCGGTACGTATCGCGCGAGGCTTTCCAAACTGTCCGATTGCCAGAAACAGATACCCCAACAAAGTCCAAGCGCTCTTGTTCGGCAGCACCTCCAGCACAAAACACCTGCGTGACCCGTGGTCGACACACCCCAAAATCGCATGGGTTACGCCTTGCGCATCCCTCTTGCCGGTCATGTCCACTCCCCACACGGCATTTTTCCGCAGGGGCCAAGGCTTGCGCTGTTTCATCTCCCGCCGCAGTTGCAGGATGTAATAACGATCCTTGCGTAACCACTCGGCGACGGTCGTTTTACCAATCGTCATCCCCCGTGCAGTGAAGCGCCGGTTGAAGATATTGGCAAGATTCCGAGAACTAGACTCCGGCATCCACGCTTTCATACGCTGAATCTCGCGGCGAACCCAAGCGGGCTTGGCGCGGGTACGATGACACGAGTGTTGGCAGGGAATAAAGGGATATCGCCTGCGTCGCTGTATCGGCGCGTGGCGTGTCTGGAAGGGCAGCAGGAACAACACATAACACAGCAGAATGAACATCAAGGCAAGGGGCCGGGCGGGGCCGATCATGGCGGCATTGTATGCCGCCCGCCGCCGTTACGCCGGAGCGGGTCGGTGTCCCCCCTTTAATTTAGCGCCTTATCGAAAAACGCTACCAGTAAATCTTGGTAAGTGTTGCCAAAACGCGCAGTCATCGCGTCAATGTGATTGCCGCCGCGAATCAATATCAATTGCTTGGGGTTTGCGGCAGCGGCAAACAGGCGTTCCGAATGCTGATAAGAAACGACGGGGTCGTCCGTTCCGTGAATCAGCAAAAGCGGGATCGGAGACAATTTGTCGATATAGCGATTGGCGCTGTAATCGTTGTTGGTGAGCGATCCGGCGCTGAACAACTTGTCGTTGGCGATGGCAGCGTAGGAATAAAAAGTACCCTCTACTGCAATGGCGCGTATTCCGGCGCGGTTACCGGCGCCCACGGCGGCAATGGCGTTGTTGCCGCCGAGACTTTGGGCAAAGATCAACAGTTTTTGTGGGTCAACATCGGCCCGTGTCCGGGCATAGTCAAGCGCGCTTTGCGTGTCCTCAAAAACACCCTTCGGATTGGGGGTGCCCGCCGAATGACCGAAGCCGCGGTAGTCGAACAGGAAAACATTGTAGCCACGCGACGGCAGCCAACTGACGAGCGGCCAGTGGGCAGAAATGTTCTCTGCGTTGCCGTGCACATGGATCACCGTTCCCTTGACACGGCGTGGGTCGGAAACGTCAGCGGCGGGGACAAACCAGCCCGACAGTTGCGTTCCGTCACGACTGGCGAAGCGGACATCTTCGTATTTCAGCCCGTTTTGTCCGGGGTTGCCGTAGTTGGTTTGCGAGGGATAGTAAAAAGCTTTGTCGAGAATGCATCCGGTCAAACCGGACAAGCAAAGCATCACGAAAGCAATGCTTGCCCAACGCGAAAAATTTTGGCGAAAGAAAATCACTTTATTTCAATGCGGACTCTTTCAGGGGCCATTTACTGCACAGACAGTTGGACACGCTTGCCTGTCCTGGCCAGCATGTCCACCAGCGCATCAATGGTGAACTTGATGGATTTTTTGTTGATGACGTCGGAAACGCGTGGACGTGTTACCCCTAAGATTTCTGCTGCTTCCACTTGTTTCAGTTGCTTCGCTTCGATCCATACGGACAACTCCGTCATCAAGGATTCCTTGATCGCCAGCTTTTCAGAGATGATGCGTTGCGATTGGGCTTTCAGGGCCGCCGCTTCTTCCGGTTCGAAGCCCAAGTCGGCAAACACATTTCCACCGGCGGGGGTGATGTGCGCGGATTGGGTATTTTTCATTTCTTGCTCCTTTCCAGAATCACGGCCTTGTATCGGGCCGCCGTAATATCCTTGTCGTGTTTACTGGTTGCCGATGTTTTCTTCTTGAAGCAGTGCAACACATAAACCGCTTCGGGAAACTTGGCGACATACATCACGCGAAACCAGCCATCGTCGAGATTGATGCGAATTTCTTTTGTCCCGGCGCCGACGATGTCAAACGGCTTCCAGTCATCCGGCTCAAGTCCTGCCTGAACTTGGCTGAGCTGATGTCCGGCTTCCCGGCGAGCATTCGGCGTGAAGATATCGTCATCCTTGATGTCCCGATATGAACTTCCCCGCCAGTCGATCGGTTTCTCTTCCATTTTTTCTCCGCTCGCGTAGTGTATCAAAACTTATACACTACGCAACAGGCTTGTGCGAACCATTTACGGTTGCGCTTACGCCGGAGCGGGTTGCGGCAGGGGTTTGGCGCGTTCGCTGGCGCGGTGTTCGATCCAGTTGCGGGCGGCCATGAGCAGGCCGAGGATGAAGAAAGCGCCCGGGGGCAGGATGCCGATGAGGAAGCCGGGGTAGTCTTCGGGCAGGATCTGGATGGCTTGCGCGTCGGGGATAATCATTTCGATGCCGGAGAGCAGGGTGCCCTGACCGATGAATTCGCGCACGATGCCCAGCACGGAAAGCACGGCCGTCAGGCCGATGCCCATCATGAAGCCGTCCCAAGTCGATGCGAGTACCGCGTTCTTCGCGGCAAAGGCTTCGACGCGGGCGAGTACGATGCAGTTGGTGACGATCAGCGGGATGAAAATGCCGAGCACCAGATACAGGTCGTGCAGCCATGCGTTCATCGCCAGATCGACAACGGTGACCAGCGCGGCGATGATGAGAATGAAAATGGGAATGCGGACTTCAAACGGGATGAAGGCGCGCAATGCCGAGACGGTGAAATTGGAAAGGGACATGACCAGCGCCGTCGCCAGTCCAAGGCTGAACGAGTTGATGAGGCTGGTGGTAATCGCCAGCGTCGGGCACAGGCCCAGCACTTGACCGAGGATCGGGTTCTGCTTCCACAGGCTGCTGACGGCGATGTCGCGGTAAATGCCCATTCCTTTACTCCTCGAACTTTGCGTTCACCGGCAGGGCGAACAGTTGTTCGCGGCGCGGGGCTATCCATGCCATGGCGCGGCCGCCGGCGTTGGTGACGGCGCGGGCTGAAATCGTCGCGCCGGCGCGGGCGTCGAAAATGCCGCCGTCCTTCTTCACTTTCCATTGGTCGAGCGGGACTTCATCGAGGCGCTTGTTGTTGAACTGGCCGATCCACGGCGAAGCCTTGTTCTTGTCTTTTCTGGGGTCGATGTAATCGCCCAGTCCGGGGGTTTCCTTGTGGTCGGTGACGCGCATCGCGATCAGCCTGCCGTCGGCATCCACCGCCAGCAACAGGCCGATGCGGCCGGAGTAGCCGTCCGGCGCTGCCGCCTCAATCACCAGCGCAACCGGCTTGCCCTCCTTGCGCGCGCGGAACACGGCGGAATCATCGGCCAAGCCGAGCGCCGGAATGGGGGGCAGGGCGATGTTGTCGGCCAGCAGATCGTTGTCGTAAAAGGTCTTGGGCAGCACCTCGTCGATCAGCTTCATTTTTTCGGCGCGGGCGCTGGCGTCGATGTCGTCCTTGGTGGCGAAATAAATGGTGGCCATCAGCGCCGTGAAAGCAAGGGTAAATAGCAGCAGGGTGATTGCCGTGCGCGATGAGATGCGGATGATCGAAGGCGGCGCTACGGGCGGCATTTCGGCGGGCGCGTTGTTTTCGGGGAGGTTGTTGGCGTCGCTCATGGCTTGGCCTTTGGCGGCTTGACCTTGTGCCCGAATACCGGCGGCTGGGTGTAGGTGTTAATCAGCGGCGCGGCGATGTTCATCAGCAGGGTGGCGAAGGCAATGCCGTCAGGATAAGCGCCGAAGACGCGGATGATCCATGTCAGCAGCGCCGCCCCGCCCGCGAAAATCAGCTTGCCGCGCGGCGTGGTGCAACCGGAAACCGGATCGGTGATGATGAAAAACGCGCCGAGCATCGCGCCGCCGGTGAACATGTGGAAGACCGGCCCGGCGAATCTGTCAGGGCCGATCAGCGCGAAAACGCCCGCTACGGCAGCCAGCATCGTCAGGAAGGCGACCGGCGCGTGCCAGGTGATGACCCGCTGCTGAACCAGCCACAGCCCGCCCAGCAGATAGCCGAGCGCGATCCACTCCCAACCCTTGCCGCCGATGCCGCCGAAAGTGGCGTTGCTGCCGAATACGCTGGCGACTGTGGCTTTTGCCTCGGCGGTGTGCAAAGCGGTACGCATGGTGTCGAGCGGCGTCGCCATGACCATGGCGTCGACTTGGCGGTTACCGGCAATGGCGTGCAGTTGCGCGGCAAGGTCGGTGAAACCGGCAGCGGGCCACTGCGACATCAACTGCGGATAAGCCACGATCATTACGCAGAAGGCGAGCATCGCCGGATTGAACGGGTTTTGCCCCAGCCCGCCGTAGAGGTGCTTGCCAACGATAATGGC
>JAISPO010000146.1 GCA_031274855.1 Zoogloeaceae bacterium
ACGCACGCTGGTCTCGCAGATTTGTACTTTCTATTACTTCCTGTTCTTCTTGACCATGCCGTTCTGGTCGAAGTGGGACAAGTGCCAACCGGAACCGGATAGGGTGACCTTCAAATGAAAAAGCTGTTCGCCTCTCTTCTCATGTTGCCGGTGCTGGCATTTGCCTCCGGCGCGGAACTGCATCTGGACAAGGCGCCTGATCGCGCTCGTGACAAGGCCGCGTTGCAGAACGGCGCCAAGGTGTTCGTCACTTACTGCCTGAACTGTCATTCAGCCTCCTTCATGCGCTATAACCGCTTGCAGGACATCGGTTTGACCGAGGAGCAAATTCGCCGGGACTACATGCTTGCCGCCGACAAAATCGGCGAGCCGATGCGTATCGCAACGCAGCGGGCCGATGCCAAACAATGGTTCGGCGTGGCGCCTCCTGACCTGACGCTGGTTGCCCGTGCCCGCGCTTCCGAATTCGGCACGGGGCCGGACTGGCTCTATACCTACCTGCGTTCCTTCTATCGTGACGAAACCCGTCCGAGCGGCTGGAACAATGTCGTGTTCCCCAATGTCGGCATGCCGCATGTGTTCTGGGAACTTCAGGGCGAACAGGCCATGGGTGAAGACCATCACCTGAAGCTCGTCAAGCCCGGTAAGCTGAGTCCCGAGGCGTATGACGCCATGACGGCTGATCTGGTCGGCTTCCTCAAATACATGGGCGAGCCGATTGGCGAATTCCGCCAGAATCTTGGCGTGATTGTGCTGATTGTCCTGGCCCTGCTCTTTGTTCTTTCCTACGCGCTCAAACGCGAATACTGGAAAGACGTTCACTAATTTTGCCAGCGAGAATGTTGCATATGGGGCATCGAGAAGTGACTGCGCCACTGGTCCGTAAAGTGGTCCGTGATGCCGATTATTCCTGGGGTACAAGTGCCATGATGAATCTGTATTCGGGCACAACCTGCCCGTTCAGCCATCGCTGCCGAATCGTCCTGTACGAGAAGCAGATGGACTTCCAGGTAATCGACGTCGATTTGTTCAACAAGCCGGAAGATATCGCTGTCATCAACCCCTACAATCGGGTGCCGGTGCTGGTCGATCGTGATCTCGTGCTCTATGAAGCGAACATCATCAATGAGTACATCGACGAGCGTTTCCCGCATCCGCAGTTGATGCCGCCGGATCCGCAGACGCGGGCGCGGGCGCGGCAGTTGTTGTTCACGATGGAACACGAACTGTTCGGTTTCATTGAGCCGATCGAAAGAAACATGAAGACGATCGACAAGGCGCGGGCGCATATCCGTGATCGCCTGACCGAACTGTCGCCCATGTTCAGCAAGCAGAAGCACATGCTGGGCGAGGAATTCTCCATGCTCGATGTGGCGATTGCCCCGTTGCTTTGGCGGCTCGATCACTACGGCATCGAATTGCCCAAGGAAGCTGCCCCGCTGATGAAGTATGCGGAGCGGATTTTCTCGCGTCAGGGCTTCATTGATGCGCTGACCCCTTCCGAAAAAATTATGCGCCGCTGACCGGGCGATGGCGGCGCCTGTCGCCGCCTTGTCTGCGCGAAGTGCCATGACATCGACCAAGCCCTATTTCGTACGCGCCATATTCGAGTGGTGCGTCGATCAAGGCTTGACCCCATACATTTCAGTCGCGGTCGATGCGGGTACGCGCGTGCCGCGCGAATTCGTCAAAGATGGCCGGATCGTCCTGAACATCAGCCCTGATGCGGCAAGCCAGCTACTGCTCAAAAACGAAGCAATCACATTTCAAGCGCGTTTCAATGGTGTCGCGTTTCCCGTTGTCGTGCCGATGGACGCGGTCGCCGCGGTTTTCGCCAAGGAAAATGGTCAGGGCCTGTCGTTCGAACCTGTGAGCGCGGCGGATGCACCGGCGTTGACAGAATCCGAACCCCCTCCACCGCAAGAGCCGCCACCATCCGGCGGACGCCCCCATCTCACCCGCGTCAAATAACTCGATGGCGCCCAGGGCAGGAATCGAACCTGCGACCTACCGCTTAGGAGGCGGTCGCTCTATCCACTGAGCTACAAGGGCTTCGGGGGCCGTATTGTAGCGGGATTCCTGTGGCACTTGATGAATCGCCGGCAAGCCGCTAAAATCACCCGCTTTTCAAAACCTTGCTCCACCCGACCCGCATGCGGGGGAGCTTACAGCCATAAGGAGATCGCATGCGACATTACGAAATAGTACTCATCGTACATCCTGATCAATCCGAGCAGGTGCCCGCGATGATTGATCGCTACAAAACGCTGGTTACCGGCCGTGGCGGTGCCATTCACCGCCTTGAGGACTGGGGCCGCCGGCAACTGGCCTATCCCATTCAGAAAATTCACAAGGCGCATTATGTCCTGATGAACATCGAGACGGATGGCGCTACGCTCGCCGAGCTTGAAAACTCGTTCAAGTACAACGATGCCGTGCTTCGTCACCTTGCCGTCAAGATGACCAAAGCGGTTACCGCGCCGTCGCCGATGATGAAGGAAGAAAAGGCGAAGTCGGTGCCCGCCGCCGAGGTCAAGCCGGAGGTTGCCGCTGCCTGACGCTGCCGGCGCGACGATGAACCGGATCGAGCTTTCCGGAGCATTGAGGTCACGAGGCCCGTTGCGCAGCACGCCCGCCGGTGTTCCCGTTATCGAGTTCATTGCCGGTCATCTGTCCGAACAGGACGAAGCCGGCATCAAGCGCAGAGTGGAATGCGAAATCAACTGCGTAGCGATGGGAGCAACAGCCGGATTGGTAGATGCAGCGCCGCTGGGCAGCGGATTGGCGATGAGCGGTTTTCTCGCCGCGCGCAGCCTCAAGAACCGAACGCTCGTTTTACATGTAAAGAACATTGAATTTCAGGAAGGAAACGAAAATGGCTTTTAAACCGAAAGGCAAATTGGCAGGCAAGAAGAAAGAAGACAAAGGCCGCAGCATGTTCAAGCGGCGCAAATTCTGCCGCTTCTCCGCCGAAAAGATCGAAGAGATTGATTACAAGGATGTCGACCTGCTCAAGGACTTCATCACCGAGAACGGCAAGATCATGCCGGCCCGCATCACCGGCACCAGGACAGGCTACCAGCGCCAGTTGTCGACCGCCATCAAGCGCGCCCGCTATCTTGCGCTGATGCCCTACACCGACCTGCACTAAGGAGACTTCACCATGCAAGTGATTCTGATGGAAAAAGTGGTGAACCTTGGCAGCCTTGGCGACATCGTCAAGGTCAAGGACGGCTACGCGCGCAACTTTCTGATCCCGCAAGGCAAGGCCAAACGCGCGACCGAAGAAAACAAAAAAGTCTTCGAAGCCCGCCGCGCCGAGCTTGAAAAGGTCCAAGCTGACAAGCTGGCCACCGCTCAAACCGTTGCCGCCAAGCTCGAAGGCGTGAGCATTCAGCTCGCCCGCAAAGCCGGCGTCGATGGCCGCCTGTTCGGCTCGGTCAGCAATGCCGATATCGCTGAAGGCCTCGCCGCACAAGGCATTGAAGTCGAAAAGTCCACCATCCGCATGCCGCTTGGCCCGATCAAGCAAGTAGGCGAAAACCAGATCGAGCTTGTCCTCCACTCGGATGTCGTGGCGAACATCATCGTCAC
>JAISPO010000162.1 GCA_031274855.1 Zoogloeaceae bacterium
CGTCCTGATCGGCACACTCTACGCGCTGACGCTGCTGGCGCGTCATTCGGAAATCACTGTCCTGCGGGCTTCGGGGCTATCGACGGGGCGCATGTTGCTGGCGCTGGCCAAGATCGGCGCGGCGTTCATTGTGCTGACCTTTCTGATCGGCGAATTCGCCGCCCCGCTCGCCGAGCGCATGGCCCAGCAACTGCGGCTGCGGGCGATGAGTTCAGTAGTCGGTCAGGAATTCAGAACCGGACTCTGGGTGAAGGATGAGTACGCCTTTGTCAATGCCGCGGATGTGCTGCCCGATACCAGTCTGCGCGGCGTGCGCATTTATCAGTTCGATGACCGTCACCAGTTGTTGTCAATCAGCGAGGCGGCTGCCGGAACCTTTGTCGCGCCCGATCACTGGCAATTGCGGGATGTTGTCAGCACCAAGTTTGCCGGTGACAAAACCAGTGTTTCGCATGTCGACGAAGTCATGTGGCAATCGGCCTTGACACCGGATGTCCTGACGGTGCTGATGGTCGATCCCGGGCGCATGTCGCTGATCAATCTTTACACCTATGTCCGTCACTTGGCTGAAAACCAGCAGAAAACCCAGCGCTACGAAATTGCCATGTGGAAGAAATTGATTTATCCCGTGGCGACGCTGGTGATGATGGCGCTGGCGCTGCCCTTCGGCTATTTGCATGATCGCATGGGCAACATAACCCTCAAGGTCTTTTTCGGGATCATGCTGGGCGTCACTTTTTACATGATGAACGGGCTGTTCTCCAGCTTGGGCGTCATCAACAGTTGGGCGCCTGCCGTGGCTGCGCTCACGCCCAGCGCCCTGTTCCTGCTGGCGGCTGCCGCTATGATCTGGTGGGTGGAGCGAAGATGACGCGGGTGCCGGCCAGCCGGTCGTGCAGGAACTGCCGGTCGCGGTCGATCAAGGCCCAGAGAATGCCAATGCCTCCCAGAAACAGACTGGGCCAGGCGAGTACATAACGCAAAGCCAGCCGCCAGAGCGGCGGCGCGCTGCCTGTGGGCAGGACGATCAACAATTTCCATGTCCGCATCGCCAGTGTCTGGCGGCCACCCGACCAGTGCCAGAGAAAGTACAGCGCCAGCCCCAGCGCCACATACACGCGCAGCGCCGGAATGGAAAACTGAATATGCGCGAATGCGCCGAGCAGCACGAGCGGCACGATCATCACGGCCAGCACGCCGAGCAATAGCAGCGCCTCATAAAACATGCTGGCCAAACGCCGGCGGATGCCGGGCAAAATTTCCGGTTGAGTCATTATTTCGCCGCTCCGTCTGCCGGAACACCGTAGCGCGCCTTTTCCTCTTCAGGCAATGCCTGATATTCCTGCCACATTTGCTTGAGCGCCTCGCGTTGTTCGGGGGAAGCCCGCTTGATGTTACGGTACTTTTCGCGCGCCGCCTTGCGCTGTTCAGGGGTGAGTTTCGCCCAGACAATCATGCGATGCTGTATCCGCGCCTGTTTTTCTTCCCCCATGTTTGGGTAACGCTCGGCGATTCTCAGCCATTTGCGGCGGTCGTCCGGGTCGATCTTGCTCCACTCTGGGCCGAGCGGCGCCAGAATGGCCTGCGCCTCGGGCGGCAGTTCTGGCCAGTCCGGCGACGCCTGCGCCGGTGAAGCCAGCGCGATGCCGAGGGCGATTACGACAAGGAATCGTTGTCCGATTCCGAAAGATGTTGAAGCCATCTCAGAAACCTTGGGTCAGTGTATGCGGAAGGGGGAAGCTCGTCGCTCAACAGTTCGCTGTCGATGGCGGCCAATTCATTGGCTTGCTGAAAGTTCTGCCAGGTCTGGACGCCAAAAACGCCGATCATCAGTCCCAGAAAAGCCAGAATGCCGCGATAGTGCCTATGCCATGAATTACCGGCCAACTGTCCGAGACCGGCATACGAGAAAACCGCCACCGGCGCGGGCTGGGGCCGCAGGGCGGCGCAACGGGCCTCGTAGAGCTTTAGCGTTATTTTCTGGCTGAGTCCGGCGGTTCCGTGGTCGAGCATGCCGCGAATGCGCGCGGCAAATTCGACTTCATCGGCTTCGTCGGAAATCCTGTTCATAATTCGATGCCTTTCGCCTCAAGGGCCGCTGCCAAAGTATGCGTTGCCCGCGAACAGTGAGTTTTTACGCTGCCCTCGGAGCAGCCCATGACAGCGGCTGTCTCGGCAATATCCAGTTCCTCCCAGTAACGCAGCAGGAAGGCTTCCCGTTGACGCGGCGGCAGCTTGCCGATTTCCTGCTCAATCGCGGCAATGGTTTGCGCCTGCTCCAGATCGCCCTGCGGATTGCCGAGCGGCGAATATTCCGCAACCGGCAGTGTTTCCAGCGGGTCGGCATCTTCATCGTCACCCGGGCTGAAGGCGGACAGCAGCGTTGTCCAAGCCGAACGCACCTTCTGGCGGCGATAAAAATCGCGGATGGTATTTTGCAGAATGCGCTGGAAGATCAGCGGCAATTCGCCCGCCGGACGCCCGCTGTACTTTTCCGACAGCCTCAGCATCGCGTCCTGAACGATGTCGAGCGCGGCGTCTTCATCGCGGACGGCAAACATGGCCTGTCTGAACGCGCGCCGCTCGACGCCGGCAAGAAAATCGGAGAGTTCGTTGCGGGATGCCAGAGGAGAAGTCCTTAGCCGATGCGGGGTTATTCCCGATTATGCGATGCGGCAAACTTGACCAATCGCGCCTGAGCCAGTAAGGTTACATGTTTCCAGACCAAAACCCTCACATTCGGAACGATAATGCAGTTAACCGGCGCAGAAATTGTAATCAGATGCCTTCAGGAAGAAAAGGTTGAGCATGTCTTTGGCTATCCTGGCGGTTCCGTCTTGTTTCTTTACGACGAATTGTTCAAGCAGAATCAGATCAAGCATATTCTGGTTCGCCACGAGCAGAGCGCGGCCCATGCGGCAGACGCCTATTCGCGTTCGTCCAACAAAACCGGCGTTTGCCTGGTCACTTCCGGCCCCGGGGTGACGAACGCGGTGACCGGTATCGCCACTGCCTACATGGATTCGATTCCGATGGTGGTCATCACCGGTCAGGTGAGCACGGCCTACATCGGTCAGGACGCTTTTCAGGAAGCCGATACCGTCGGTATCACGCGGCCCTGCGTCAAGCACAACTTCCTCGTCAAGGATGTCAAGGATTTGGCAGTGACGATCAAGAAGGCGTTTTATCTGGCCAGAAGCGGACGGCCCGGGCCGGTGCTCGTGGATATCCCGAAAGATGTCACCGCGCAGAAATGCGAGTTCGAGTATCCCAAGACGATTGCGATGCGTTCGTACAATCCGGTCGTCAAGGGCCATTCCGGTCAGATCAAAAAAGCCTTGCAGCTTCTGATGGAAGCCAAGCGCCCCATCATTTATGCGGGCGGCGGCGTAATCCTGTCCGATTCCGCAGCCAAGCTGACCAAGCTGACCAAGCTGCTCGGCTTCCCCATTACCCAGACCCTGATGGGGCTGGGCGGCTATCCGGGCACTGATCGCCAGTTCCTCGGCATGCTCGGTATGCACGGCACTTACGAGGCGAACATGGCGATGCAGCACGCCGATGTTCTTCTGGCCGTCGGCGCGCGCTTTGATGATCGCGTCATCGGCGACCCGAACCACTTCGCGCAGGTGGCGCGCAAAGTCATCCATATCGACATCGACCCGTCGAGCATTTCCAAGCGTGTGCGCGTCGATGTGCCGATTGTCGGCAATGTGTCCGAAGTGCTCGACGAAAT
Source organism: Zoogloeaceae bacterium (assembly GCA_031274855.1). Classification (GTDB taxonomy): domain Bacteria; phylum Pseudomonadota; class Gammaproteobacteria; order Burkholderiales; family Rhodocyclaceae; genus Fen-999. The sequence goes on from JAISPO010000162.1 coordinate 3,737, forward strand.
GCTCAAGCAACTGGAATCAATGACCGCCAAACCGGACGCCAAAGCATTGGCCGAATGGTGGCAGGAGATCGAGACTTGGCGCGGCCGTAACTGCCTCAAGTACAAGCAGACCAAGAATGTCATCGCGCCGCAGTTCGTCGTGCAAAAGCTCTACGAGGTGACGGGCGGCGATGCCATCATCACCACCGATGTCGGACAGCACCAAATGTTTGGGGCGCAGTTCTACAAGTTCGACAAGCCGCGGCACTGGATCAGTTCCGGCGGTCTGGGCACGATGGGCTTCGGCCTGCCGGCCGCGATGGGTTCACGCTTTGCCAACCCGAAAGCGACAGTGGCCTGCATCACCGGCGAAGGCTCGATCCAGATGAACATTCAGGAGCTGTCGACCTGCAAGCAGTTCCGTCTGCCCATCAAAATCATCAACCTCAACAATGGTTATCTGGGCATGGTGCGCCAGTGGCAGGAAATGTTCCACGGCAACCGCTACTCGGAAACTTACATTGACGCGCTGCCGGATTTCGTCAAGCTGGCTGAAGCCTATGGCCATGTCGGTATGCGCATCGACAAGCCCGCCGATGTCGAACCGGCCTTGCGCGAGGCTTTCACCAAGCACAAGAATGATCTCGTTTTCCTCGATTTCGTCATCGACACCAAGGCGATGGTGTTCCCGATGGTGGCGGCAGGCAAAGGCTTGTCCGAGATGATTCTGGCGGAGGATCTGTAATCATGCGCCATATCATTTCCATTCTGATCGAAAACGAATCCGGCGCCCTGTCGCGCGTTTCCGGCCTGTTCTCGGCCCGCGCCTTCAACATCGAATCGCTGACAGTCGCGCCCACCGAGGACGCTTCGCTGTCGCGCATGACCATAGTCAGCGTCGGTTCCGACGAAGTCATCGAGCAGATCACCAAGCAGCTCAACAAGCTGATCGATGTCGTCAAGGTGGTCGATCTGTCCGAGGCCGCCCACATTGAGCGCGAGCTGATGCTGGTCAAAGTGCGCGCCACCGGCAAGGAACGCGAGGAGATGAAGCGGATCGCCGACATCTTCCGCGGCCATATCATCGACGTCAACGAATCGAGCTATGTCATCGAGCTGACCGGCAACACCACGAAGCTCGACGCCTTCCTCGATGCCATCGACCGCGCGTTGATTCTCGAAACGGTACGCACCGGCGTTTGCGGCATTGGCCGCGGCGACCGCATTCTGCGCGCCTGATTTTAAAAATTTTCCAGGAGAGGTTTTTCATGAAGGTCTATTACGACAAGGACGCTGATCTGTCGCTCATCAAGGGCAAGAAAGTCACCATCGTGGGTTATGGCTCGCAGGGCCACGCCCATGCCCAGAACTTGAAGGATTCCGGCGTCAACGTGACGGTCGGCCTGCGTCAGAACGGCGCTTCCTGGGAGAAGGCCAAGAAGGCCGGTTTGAATGTTGCCGAAGTCGCAACCGCGGTCAAGGACGCCGATGTCGTGATGATCCTGCTGCCCGACGAAACCATCCCCACCGTCTACTACGCCGACATTGAAGCCAACATGAAGAAGGGCGCGGCGCTGGCCTTCGCCCACGGCTTCAACATCCATTACAACCAAGTGGTGCCACGCGCCGACGTCGACGTCATCATGGTCGCGCCCAAGGGGCCGGGCCACACGGTGCGCTCCGAATACCTGCGCGGCGGCGGCGTACCTTCGCTGATCGCGGTCTATCAGGACAAGAGCGGCAAGGCCAAAGACATTGCCCTCTCCTATGCCGCCGCTAACGGCGGTACCAAGGGCGGCGTCATTGAGACGACTTTCCGCGATGAAACCGAAACCGACCTGTTCGGCGAGCAGGCCGTGCTGTGCGGCGGCTTGGTCGAACTCATCAAGGCCGGTTTTGAAACCCTGACCGAAGCCGGTTACGCGCCGGAAATGGCCTACTTCGAGTGTCTGCACGAAGTGAAGCTGATCGTCGACCTGATTTTCGAAGGCGGCATCGCCAACATGAACTACTCAATCTCGAACAATGCCGAGTATGGCGAGTACGTCACCGGCCCCGAGGTCATCAACGAGCAATCCCGCGCCGCCATGAGGAACGCGCTCAAGCGCATCCAGAATGGCGATTACGCCAAGATGTTCATTCTCGAAGGCAAGACCAATTATCCGGCCATGACCGCCCGCCGCCGCCTGATTGCCGCCCATCCGGTCGAGCAGGTCGGCGCGCAGTTGCGCGACATGATGCCCTGGATCAAGGCCAAGGCGCTGGTCGACAAGTCGAAGAACTGAACCCTTGGCGCACTATCCTCACCCCCTCATCGCTCGGGAAGGCTGGCCCTTCCTGAGCGTCGCGCTCATTGTCGCAGCCGCCGTTACCTGGTTCTGTGGCCTGTGGTCTATCCCCTTCTGGCTGATCGCGCTATTCGTCCTGCAATTCTTCCGCGACCCGCCGCGTGAAGTGACGGGTAACAGCAAAAGCGTACTCTCGCCCGCCGATGGCCGCATCGTCGCCATTCAGCCGGTGCGCGACCCCTGGCTGGATCGGGATGCGCTCAAAGTCAGCGTCTTCATGAACGTCTTTAACGTGCACTCCAACCGCAGTCCGGTCGATGGCGAAATCATCCAGCGCTGGTATCACGCCGGCAAGTTCGTCAACGCCGATCTCGACAAAGCCTCCGAGGAAAACGAGCGCAACGCGCTTCACTTCCGCTGCGCGGATGGTCAGGACATCACCTGCGTTCAAGTCGCCGGTCTCATCGCCCGCCGCATCCTCTGCTACGCCGAAGCCGGCGCAAAACTGACACGCGGCCAACGCTACGGCTTCATCCGCTTCGGCTCCCGCGTCGATTTGTACCTGCCCACCACCGCGCACATCAAAGTCACCATCGGCGACAAAGTACGCGCCACCAGCACCCTGCTGGCGGAGTTGCAATAACAGGCTCCAGGGTTCAGGTTACAGGTTTCAGTTTTTGGTGTTGAGGCTCGCTACGCGGGCCTCAACATGGCTTGTCATTCCCGTGCGCCCTTGACGGGAATCCAGTGGCTTTGGTGACTGCCTAGTCGCTGTTCCAAGACAGATTGACACCGGCCACGAGTTAGACAACACTGCCCCCTTTAAGACAGTTCGTCTAAATGTAGTTAGGCTACTCAAATGATTGATGAGCTTGCAGACTTGGCCATCGCTGCCACGATTGATGTGGTAGCCGAGGGGGCTATGAAAAAACACCGCTGGGTACGTATTCTTAAAGCATTTATTGGACTTCTATTTTTTGTACTCATCGGTGGCCTTGTCTATGTCACGTTCAAATACTCATGAACGCGGTAGGTTGGGCTAAGGCGTAGCGAAGCCCAACACTGAAACCTGACCTACAGTACCGCTTCCAGCCCCTTGCGTTCAATGATGCTCAGCAGCTTCTGCGACGGGCCGCTTGGGTGCTTATCGCCCGCTTCCCACTTGCGGACAGTGGACAAACTGGCGTTAAGCGCAGCAGCCAGCGCCGCCTGACTCAGGCATAGCCGCCCGCGTAGCGCCTTGACCTTCTCGGCATCGTAATCCCGCACCGGCCCCAGACATGCTTCGTTATACCGGCGCATCTTGCGCGCATCAATGAAGCCCAAGCGGTACAAATCGCTGGCTCCCTCCTGTACAGCCTCCATGATGCGGCTCTTGGGTTTCATTTTGATAGTCATTCGCAAATCTCCTCTAGCATGCCGTCGGCAACGGCCTTGTCCAGTTGCTGGCTGGTACGGGCCAACAGATCGTCAGCGTAGTTCTTCAATTCCCGAAGCTCCGCGCTACTGATATTGTCCCGCTCGTTCTTCTCGAAACCGAATATGAAGAACCAGCGATTCCCCTTGTTTGTGGCGACCAGCGTTCTTGCGCCGCCGCGCTTGCCGCGTCCGGCCAGCCCGACGCGCTTCTTCACCACACCGCCGCCGAGATCAGCATCAATCAATCCGGTGGCCATCTCCTCAACGGCTTTGCGCAGGGCGGAATCAGTCAATTCCGTCTTGCATAGCCAACGCTGAAAGTAACGGGTTTTGAAGATTCGCGTCATGGAGGCTTATTGTGCCACTTGGTGACGTAGTTTGTCCAGAGCAGAGCTTGGGTTACAGCAATATCAGATTGTCTCTGTGAATCAATTCCGCCTCATCGAGATAGCCGAGTAGGGATTCGATTTCCGTAGTGGCGTGACCCGCGATGCGGCGGGTTTCGGAGCTTGAATAGTTGATGAGGCCGCGGGCGATTTCGTGGCCGTCGCGGCTGCGGCAGGCGACCGCCGCGCCGCGCTCGAAGTCTCCTTCGACGCCTTTGACGCCGACGGCCAGCAGGCTGCGCCCCGTGGTCAGCGCGGCGATGGCGCCTTCGTCGAGGATCACGCTGCCGGCCAGTTGCAGATGGTCGGCCAGCCATTGCTTGCGGGCGGCCAGGGGCGACTCGCCGGAATAAAGCAGGGTACCGATTTCCTCGCCTTTGGCGGCGCGCAGCAGGCTATCCGGCTCGCGGCCACTGACAATCAGGGTATCGGCCCCGCTGCGGGCGGCGCGTTGCGCGGCCCGTATCTTGGTAATCATGCCGCCTTTGCTGATGCCGCTACCAGCCCCACCGGCCATGGCTTCATAGCGGCGGTCATCGGCGCGGCCCGCCGAAATCAGGGTGGCGGTCGGCTCGCGGCGCGGGTCGGCGGTGTAAAGCCCCTGTTGATCAGTGAGGATGACCAGCGCATCGGCTTCGACCAGATTGGCGACCAGTGCGCCAAGCGTGTCGTTATCGCCGAACTTGATTTCGTCGGTGACGACGGTATCGTTCTCGTTGATGATAGGCACCACGCCGTAACCGAGCAGCGCCTGTAATGTCGAGCGGGCATTCAGGTAGCGTTTGCGGTCGGACAAATCTTCGTGCGTCAGCAGGATTTGCGCCGCCTTCAGGCCGTGCTGCGCGAAAGTGGTCTCGTAGGCTTGAGCCATCCCCATCTGGCCGACAGCTGCCGCCGCCTGCAAGTCGTGCATGGCTTGCGGGCGTTTGTTCCAGCCGAGCCGCTGCATACCGGCCGCAATCGCGCCGGAAGAAACCAGCAGAACCTCGCGGCTCTCGCTGCGCAGGCAGGCAATCTGCCGCGCGCAATCGGCGATGAAACTCAGCGCCAAGCCTGCGCCATTGTCAGTCACCAAGGCGCTGCCGACCTTGACGACGAGCCGCTTACTGCGAGTGATTCGCTCTCTCATCGGATTGCCGCTCCTGTTGCTCGCGCAGTTGTTCAATATGCTCCATGATGGCAAAGGTCAGCTCGCGGCAGCCTTCGCCCTTGACCGCCGATATTACAAAATGCCGGACGCCCTTGCCATAAGCCTTGACCAGCGCATTGACACGCGCCTTGCGTTCTTCTTCCGGCACCAGATCAATTTTGTTGATGACCAGCCAGCGCGGTTTTTCGTAAAGAGCCTCGTCGTATTTGCGCAATTCATTGACGATGGCGCGGCTCTCCTTGACCGGATCCACATCGGGATCGAACGGCGCAATGTCGATCAAATGCAGCAGCAGTTGAGTACGCTGCAAGTGGCGCAGGAACTGATGGCCGAGACCCGCGCCCTCCGCCGCGCCTTCGATCAGGCCCGGAATATCGGCGATCACGAAGCTGCGCTGATGGTCGACGCGCACCACGCCGAGATTGGGATGCAGGGTCGTGAAAGGATAATCGGCCACCTTGGGCTTGGCCGCGGAAACAGCGCGAATGAAAGTCGACTTGCCCGCGTTGGGCATACCGAGCAGGCCGACATCGGCCAGCACCTTCAATTCCAGCCGCAGCTCGCGCCGCTGCCCTTCGCCCCCCGGCGTGCATTGGCGCGGCGCGCGGTTGATGCTGGATTTGAAATGGAGATTGCCCAGCCCGCCATCGCCGCCTTTCGCAATCAGGGCGCGTTTGCCGTCTGTATCCAGATCGCAAATGGCTTCGTCCGTGGCGATGTCGGTGAACACAGTGCCCACCGGCACACGCAATTCCATATCCTCACCGGCCTTGCCGTAGCAATCGGAACCGCGCCCGTTCTCGCCGCGCTGGGCGCGGAAAATTCGCGTGTAGCGGTAGTCGATCAGGGTATTCAAATTGCGGTCGGCCACGGCCCAGATGCTGCCGCCGCGCCCGCCGTCGCCGCCGTCGGGGCCGCCGCGCGGGATGAATTTTTCGCGGCGAAACGATGCCACGCCGTTGCCGCCATCACCGGCAATGACTTCAATTTTCGCTTCGTCAAAGAATTTCATCGCAGCCCCGAAAACAAAAAAGCCCTATCGGATGATAGGGCTTTTGCGGCCATCGCGCTGCCCCGATCAGGCAGCCGCCGGAATGATCTTGACCGTCTTGCGCCTGGCGGCGCCTTTGATCAGAAACTCGACCGTGCCCGTGACCTTGGCGAACAGGGTGTGATCCTTGCCGAGACCGACGTTGTCGCCCGCGTGGAACTGGGTGCCGCGCTGACGGACGAGGATGTTGCCAGCGGCAACCAGCTCGCCGCCGTAGCGCTTGACGCCCAGACGTTTCGATTCCGAGTCGCGGCCGTTACGGGAACTGCCGCCTGCTTTTTTATGTGCCATGACTACTTGCTCCTGTTAGGCAGAAATGCCAGAAATCTCGATCTCGGTGTAATTCTGCCGATGACCCTGACTCTTCCGGTAGTGCTTGCGCCGGCGCATCTTGAAGATGTTGATCTTATCGTGCCGACCGTGTGCGACCACCTTGGCTGTGACTTTGGCGCCTGCGACAATGGGAG
>JAISPO010000163.1 GCA_031274855.1 Zoogloeaceae bacterium
GGCGTGGGGGAGGGCTAGCGCGTAGAGGTCGGCGCCGCCGATGATGAAAACCTCGTCGGTTGCGCCGGCGGCGGCGATGGCGGCGGGCAGGGAAAGTGCGATTGTCGCGCCTTCGGCGACGTAGGCGGGATTACGGGTGACGACGATGTGCTGACGGCCGGGCAGTTTGCCGGGGAGCGATTCCCAAGTCTTGCGGCCCATGATGATGGCGTGGCCCATCGTCAGGGCCTTGAAGCGTTTGAGGTCTTCGGGCAGCCGCCAGGGAAGTTTGTTGTCGCGGCCGATGATGCCGTTTCGGGCAACCGCGGCGATGATTGTCAGCCGTGGCGATGCTGCGCCCACGCTCATTTTTTCAATTTCGCGTAAAGCGCCGCGTATTGCATGGCTGGCGCTGTCCAGCTTACGTCGCGGCTCATGCCGTCGATTTGCATGGCCCGCCAACGCTCGCGGTTGTGCCAGGCCGCGTGAGCGCGCTGGATGGCCGTGAACAGGGCGGCGGCGGTCGCTTCCTCGAACACGAAGCCATTGACATCGTCGACCACCGTGTCGGCCAGCCCGCCCGTGGCGCGCACCACCGGCGGCGTGCCGTAGCGCAGGCTGTACATCTGGTTGAGGCCGCAAGGCTCAAAGCGCGAGGGCATGAGGAAGACGTCGACGCTGCCTTCGATGCGATGGGCCAGCCCTTCATTGAAACCGATGACGGTGGCGAAATGGCCGGGATGTATTTCTGCGAGGCGGCGGAATTCGTTTTCCAGTTCGCGGTCGCCGCTGCCGAGCACGGCCAGTTGCGCCGGAAGATCGGCGATTTGCCGCTCCAGCGCCGCGACGAGATCCAGTCCCTTCTGCGCCGTCAACCGGCTGATGACGCCGAACAGGGGAATGTCGTCGCGTACCGTCAGGCCCAATTCTTGTTGCAGCGCCGACTTATTCTTCCGCTTGGCGGCCAGTGTGGCGATGTCGTAGGTGAAGGGCAGATGCGCATCCCGCTTGGGATTCCAGACTTCAGTGTCGATACCGTTGAGAATGCCCGACAGACGGTCGGCGCGATGGCGCAGCAGGCCGGACATGCCCATGCCTTCGGCATCGGTCTGAATTTCGGCGGCGTAGGTCGGGCTGACGGTGGTGATCGCGTCGGCAAATTGCAGACCGGCTTTGAGGAAAGAGAGGTAACCGTGATACTCGATGCCTTCCATGCTCCAAGCGTGGGCCGGTAGCCCAAGCTCAGGCAGGGTCTGCTCGCTGAACAGCCCTTGAAAAGCCAGATTGTGCACCGTGATGATGGATTTCGCGCGCGCATCGCCGGACAGCTTCAGATAGGCGGGCGCGAGGCCGGTCTGCCAGTCGTTGCAGTGAATCACGGCTGGCCACCAGGGGAACGGGTTGGCTTTCGAGCCGAGCCATGCGGCAACGCGTGACAGCAGGCCGAAGCGCAGATAGTTGTCCGGCCAGTCCTTGCCATCGGGGCCGAGATAGGGATTGCCCGGACGGTCGAAATAGGCGGGGCAATCCAGCAGCAGCAGCCGCGAGCCATCGGGCGCGAAGGCGGCGCGCAAAACCGAGTCGGCATAGGCGCCGCCGAAATTGCCCAGCTTGGCGACTTCCGGCGCGCGCGCTTCAGGGATGGCGGCGCGTACCGCCGGATAGTAGGGTGTGAGCACGCGCAGGTCGATGCCTGCCTGTCGTAGCGCGGGCGGCAGGGCGGCGGCAACATCGCCCAAGCCGCCGGTTTTTACCCAGGGCGCGATTTCGGAAGTGGCGAATAGAACTTTCATGGTTTGCGGCAGGCGGCGATGAGTCCGGCGGTTGAACTGTCCAGTCCGTCGGCGGGGGTTCGTCCTTCGATGATGGGCAGCAGCCGGTTGGCTAACTGCTTGCCATATTCGACGCCCCACTGATCGTAGGCGTTGAGATTCCAGAGACAGCCGAGTGAAAACACCTTGTGCTCGAACAGCGCAACCAGTTGACCAAGATGGTAAGGGTCGAGGCGCGGCAGCAGGATGGTCGTCGATGGCTGATTGCCGGGGAACACCTTGTAAGGCAGCAGGCGGGCAATCACGGCTTCGGGAACATGCGCGGCTTCCATTTCGGCGCGCGCCTCCTCGGCGGTCTTGCCCTTCATCAACGCTTCGGCTTGGGCGAAACAGTTGGCCAGCAATTTCTCGTGATGGCCCGGCAGCGGGAAATCGGCTTCGGCGGCGACGATGAAGTCGCAGGGAATCAACCGCCCGCCCTGATGGATCAACTGATAGAAGGCGTGTTGGCCGTTGGTGCCGGCTTCGCCCCACAGCACCGGCGCGGTCGGGCAACCGGCATCCTGACCGTTGCGGGTGGCGCGTTTGCCGTTCGATTCCATTTCAAGCTGTTGCAGGTAGCGCGGCAGCAGTTCGAGCGACTGGCTGTAGGGCAGGCAGGCGCGTGTTTCCGCGCCCAGAAAATCGCTATTCCAGACTTCGAGCAGAGCCAGCACGAAGGGCAGGTTGTGATCTGCCGCCGCCTCGAAGAAGTGAGCGTCCATGGCGGCAGCGCCGGCCAGTATGCGCTCGAAATTCTCCATGCCGATTGCCAGCGCCAGCGGCAGGCCGATGGCCGACCAGACTGAGAAGCGCCCGCCAACCCAGTCCCAGAAGGCGAAGGCGTAGTCTGGATCAATGCCGAATCTGGCGACTTCGGGAAGGTTGGTGGAGACGGCGACAAAGTGCCGCCGCACGGCAGCCTCGCCCAAGGCTTCGACAATCCAGTCGCGGGCCGAGACCGCGTTCTGCATCGTCTCCTGAGTGGTAAATGTTTTGCTGGCGATGATGAACAGCGTGGTGCTTGGGTCGAGTTGCGCCAGCGTGGTCGCCAGATGAGCGCCGTCGAGATTGGAAACGTAATGCACGCGCAGATTCGGTACTTGGCAGGCCGCCAACGCCTGCGTCGCCATCTTCGGCCCAAGGTCGGAGCCGCCGATGCCGATGTTGACGACATCGGAAATTGGTTTGCCTGTAGCGCCATGCCACTTGCCGCCATGCAGATCGTTGCAGAAACGGCGCATCTGGTCGAGCACCGCGTGCACCTGCGGCATGACATCGAGACCGTTGTGCAGAATCGGGCGCGTGCCTTGATGGCGCAAGGCATGATGCAGCACGGCGCGGCCTTCGGTGTGATTGATCGCCTCGCCGGTGCGCATGCGGTTGATCCAGCCCGGCAGATCGGCTTCCCACCACAGACCAGCCAGCGCGGACATGACTTCGGCGCTGAGGCGCTGCTTGGAATAGTCGATCAGCAGGCCGCCCTGTTCGAGCGAGAAGCGATCAAAACGCTGCGGATCGGCAGCAAAGAGATCGCGCAAATGCGCCGTCTGCATGCGCCGCGCGTGCTTGGCCAGTATCTGCCAGGTTTTCGAGGTCGTTGCGGTCATAGCCACACCATCATGCCCATTTCAAACGGATGGGCCAGTAGTTCATGACAGGGATAAGCGCGCAGGCGGTAGTCAATCTTGCCGCACACTTCGGGGGTGATTTCCAGCGTGAACAGGCTTTCGCCGGCGTTATCAGCAGGCCCTTGATAGGCCATGCGATAGGGGCGCGGCAGCTTGGGTCTGCCGCTGGAATTGGGCCGGCTGAACAGCAATTCGACGGCGACATCCTCAGGCGCCAGACCGCCCAGACGCACGGCGACGGCAAAGCGAATCGCGCTGCCGAAGGGGATGCGGCGCTGCGGGTCTCCGGCGCGTTGCAGCGAGACGCCGTGCCAGTGGGCGCGCACCTTGGCTTTCCATGTGGCCAACTCGCGGGCTGCCGCGAAGTTGTCGGCGCGGTAGCGATGCCACTGCCGCGCTGCCGGTTGATAAAACTTGCTGACGTAATCGCTGACCATGCGCACCGAACTGAAGCGTGGCGCGATGCTGGCGATTGAACGCTTGGACATCGCCACCCAGCCGGGCGAGTAGCCCATGGCGCTGCGCGTGTAATAAAGCGGGGCGACCTTGTCTTGCAGAAGCTCGTAGAACGAGCGTGCTTCCTCGTAGTCGCGGCGGGCTTCATCGACGCCCTGATCGTAGCTCGATGACGTGGGTTTGATCGCCCAGCCGTTTTGGTTGTCGGGATCAGCCTCATAGCTTTCCGCCCACCAGCCGTCGAGGATCGAAAGATTGATCACGCCGTTGATGCCGGCCTTCATGCCCGAAGTGCCCGATGCCTCCAGCGGGAAGATCGGGTTGTTCAGCCAGATGTCGACGCCGGAAACCAGACGGCGCGCCAGCTGCAGATCGTAACCTTCGACCAGCAGGATATGGCCCATGAACTCCGGCATACTGGCGACTTCGGCGATGCGCCGGATGAAAGCCTGCCCGGGTTCGTCGGCCGGATGCGCCTTGCCCGCGAAGATGAACACCACCGGACGCTCGGGGTTGCAAACGATTTCTTTCAGCCAGTCAAGATCCTGGAACAGCAGCGTGGCGCGCTTGTAAGTGGCGAAGCGGCGAGCGAAGCCGATGGTCAAAATATTGGGATTGGCAGGGTCGGCCCACTGCATCAGGCGCTCGATATGCGCCTCGGAACCGTGGCTGCGCATGTGTTGCCGCGTGATGCGGTCGCGCACCAGATACAGCATTTGCGACTTGAGAAGCTGGCGCACGCTCCAGTACATGTGATCGGGAATCTGGTCGATCTGCTCCCAGACCTTGGCGTCGGTCTGGTGTTGCAGCCAGCCCGGGCCGAGCATCCGGTCGAAGGTCTCGTACCACATGTCGGAAAGGAAAGTGGGCACATGCACGCCGTTGGTGACGTGACTGATCGGATTTTCGCGCGGCTCGATTTGCGGCCAGAGATCGGCGCAAATTTCCGACGACACCTCGCCATGCACCTCGGAGACGCCGTTGTGACGCCGCGAACCGCGGATCGCCAGCGCCGTCATGTTGAAATCCGGCAAGCCGCCGACCTGACCCAGCCGGAGCAGAGTGCCGATATCGCAGCCCAGCTCGGCGCAGTAATCCTGGAAGTAGCGGCGGATCATTTCCTCCGGGAAATGATCGTGGCCCGCCGGCACGGCGGTATGGGTGGTGAACACCGTGTTGCTGGCGACGGCTTCCAGCGCCGAGGCCGTATCCAGACCGCCCTGCACCAGTTGGCGCATACGCTCAAGGATCAGGAAAGCGGCGTGGCCTTCGTTGATGTGCCAGACTGTTGGCTTGAGGCCCATCTCGACCAGCGCCTTCGCGCCGCCGATGCCGAGCAGGATTTCCTGCTCAATGCGCGTCGTGCGGTCGCCGCCGTACAACTGGTGCGCGATATCGCGGTCGTGCGGCGAGTTCTGCTCCAGATCGGTATCGAGAAGGAAAAGGTCAATGGTGCCGACCTCGGCCTTCCAGACCTTGACCTCGACATCGCGGCCGGTCATGCGCACGTTGACGCGCAATTCGCTGCCGTCGGCGCGCAGCACCGGCTTGATCGGCAGATCATCGAAATCGGTGTCGTTATAGAGAACGTGCTGACGCCCCGCGCCGTCGATGGTTTGCAAAAAGTAACCCTGCCGGTAAAGCAGGCCGACGCCGACAAAGGGCAGATTGAGGTCGGAAGCCGTCTTGCAATGGTCGCCCGCCAGAATGCCCAGGCCGCCCGAATAGATCGGCATACTCTCATGGAAGCCGAACTCGGCGCAGAAATAGGCAACCAGCTCGCCTTCGCCCATACGGGGGCCGTGCACGCGCATGGGCGCGGCCATGTAGTTGTCGTAAGCGGACAGCACACGCGCCATTGAGCCGAGGAAAGTGGGATCGGCGGCGGCCTCGTCGAGATGATGCTGATCGACGCGCTTGATGAATGACTTGGGGCTGTGGCCGACGGCGCTCCAGAGCTTGCTGCTCATGCGCGCGAACAAGGCGCGGGTTGGCCGATCCCAGCTATACCACAGGTTGTTGGCTAGATCGTCGAGACGGGCGAGACGGGCGGGAAGTCGCGGATTGACTTCGATTTGAAAACGGGTGCCTGACATGAAGGGTTCTTTCAGTTTTGATATCGCAACCGGGTTATTTTACGCTGGCTGCCGGTGGGCTTTGAGGACGAAGCTCAGTTCTTGCGCGGTACCGTCCAGCGGCCAGGAAAAATTCAGTTCTACGGCCTGCATGATTTTCTCGAAGCCTGCTTCGGATTGCGAGACGGTTTGGTGCGCTTTGGCGGTGAGCGATACAGGCTGGCTGATTTCAATCAGCAGGCTGCCGCCAAGGACGCCGTCATCGAGTTGCAGCCGCTGTAGCGAGGCAAGTTTCAGGGGGTCGCCGAAGCCGCCGGGAATGCTGCCGTTCTCAAGGACGTAGCGGCCCAGATAGCCGTCGCAACTCGGCATTGCCGCGTTGAGTTGTATTTTGAGTTGTCCGGTCGCGCCCTGCGCCTGATAGCGGACGAGCAAGCGGCCGCCGGACACGTAGTAGGACTTGGTCAGTTGGCCGCCGCCGATGGCGGTCGAGAACGTGGCCGGACTGACTTCGCGGTAGTCACAAAGCGGCTGCGGCGAATTTTTCGCCGGATGCCAGCAGTCGACGAACATGGCGCGGGCGCGGCTATCCGGCGTGGCGTCATCGGGATGGATGGCATGACGGAAGGCGATGCGGTCATGCGCCGAGGCGATACCGTTGTGCTGGGCGTTGTCGCCGCTGCGGGCTTCGCGCAGCTTGTCGTGATAGCCCTCGTCGTAACGGCGCAGGGTGTCGACGAAGTTGTGGGCCAGCGGGAAGCTGGAAAATTCGATCAAGGCGGCGTCGCCGTCGGCGCGCGCGACGGCTTGCAGGGTGTCGCTGCGCAGGAACAGTTCGTCGTGGCCGTCGCAGTCGAGGTCGACGCGCTCAAACGGCGGGCGTGGCGACACGGCAGCGATGGCGCTTTCGAGCGCCAGCAGATTGTTCCAGATGGCGCGGCGCAGATGCGGCAAATAAAGGCCGCCGAACAGGCCGTGCCAATAGGCGTCATTGGCCTGCGTCCGGTGCAGCATTTCCTGCATTTGCAGCGTGCGCTGGGTCAGGGGCAGATCGGCGAAGCGGCGCGAGGCGTCGAGCATCCGTTTGTGCATCCAGTTCGATTCCGCGTAGCGCATGAAAAAGTTGCGCCACATGCCGCCGCGCAGAAAGGATTTGCGCGTTTCAAAGCGGTCTGCCTGTTTCTCCTGATCGAGCAGGGCGTGATAGGCCCGCGCCGCGGGCGCAGGCAGCGTCCATTCATTCATCTCGATATAGGATGTGGTCGGCAAATAGACAATGCCGCGCGTCGGCTGCGTGGCGTGGAATTCCGCGTAGCTGCCCGTTTTGATCAGCGGCGAACCCAACACGCCTTCAATGAAGCGCGTCAGCCAGCCCTGTTCGTAGACCCAGTGATAAGTCTCCGGCCAGATGCCGAATTTCTCGATGTCATCGAAGTAGACCGCCGCCCGTCGGCCTGCGCGGGCCTGTTCTTCCAGCCACTCGATGGCTTCTTCGGCGGGCGAAAAGGGCAGGCGGTAACGCGCCTGTTCGGAGATAGGAAAGAGATCGAGCCTGCGGCCGTCCTCCTCGGTCGTGAAATGGCCGTCGAGCCTGTCGGCGGATTCACCGGCGCACAGGAAATGGTAATCGTCGACCGCGACGTATTCGATGCCGCAATCGGCAAGCGAAGGCACAACCACGGATTCCCATACGCGCTCCGTCAGCCACGCGCCTTTCGGGCGCTGGCCGAATACGCGCTCGATTTTGTCCGAGAGCGTTCTGATCTGGCTGATGCGGTCGCGTTGCGGAATTGCGGCCAGCACCGGCTCGCAATCGCCTGAGCCGAACCATTCGACCTGGCCGCGCCGAGTCATCATCGCCAGCCGCGCCATGTCCTCAGGGTAATGCTCAATCAGCCAGTCGAGCAGCCAGCCGGAAAAATGCACGCTGAAACGAAAGTCGGGATAGCGTTCAACAGTTTGCAGAAACATCCGGTAGCAGCGCAAATGCGCTTCTTCCATTACAGAGTCGAAATTACCGGCAGGTTGGTGGGCGTGCACGCCGAAAAGCAGGGCGATGGGGCGGTGGGTCATGAGTGATGTTCCAAAGCTCGGCGCATGGTGCCGTCGGTTGTCGCGGTGTCGCTGCCCTTGGAAATGGGCAGGTCGAGTTGCGCCGGCGGCGGCAATTTGAGCAGGTGATAGAGATTGGCGAGATTGCGGCGATACAGATGATCGAAATTGGCGACGGCCTGACTGGGGTTGTAGTCGCCGAACCACCAGAACCAGTCGGAGCTTTCGCAAATGGCAAGCTGACGTTCCGCCGCGACTGTTTCCTCCGGCGTCAGGCAGCCGCTGGCGAGGGCCGCGTCATAACTTTGTTTGGCGGCGCAGAGCAAATCCCAGGCGCGATTTTTCTCCGGGTCGCCGATCCAGGTGGACAGGGTGCCATACACCCAACTGCCCGCCGCCAGACCGGACAGTTGCGCTGGGTTTTCCGGCGCGGGCTGCGCCAGAATTTCGGCAAAGGTGGTGGTGCGGATGCGCGAGTGGTTTTCGAGCAGCCCGTATAGATCCTCGAAGAAAAAGTAGGCGTTGTAGGGATAGTGTTCCCATGCGTTTTCGCCGTCGAGGATGATACTCACCACTGGAGATTCATCCGGCGCGCTGTCGGCGAGAATGCCTTCAAGCTGGCCGACCATGTGTTGGGCGGCATCGCGGCCATGCCACTTGGCATACTCAAAGCCGATCAGGTCGGACAGCCGCTCATCGCGGAAGAACAGGGTGATATTCGGCGCCGACGCCAGCTTCCAGGGACGGTAAGCGGCGTGATGGGGATTACCGCCATGCCGCGCGAGACTGCTGCGCAGAACCCCCTCGCTGCTGGCAATCCATGCGCAGCCATGTTCGGCGAGTTGCTGCGCGACAGCGGAGGAAACCGCGCCCTCCGCCGGCCACATGCCGACCGGCGCGGCCCCGAAACGGCGCGCGTGGGAGGCGCGGGCGGCTTCGATATGGGCGGCCAGACGCTGCTGACCGCCGGGGTAAGCGTCCGCCTCCGGCAGCGGCGCTCTGGGGATGCTTTCACGCGCCGAGTGGAAGTCGAGCAGCAGAGGGGAGAGCGGATGCGTTTCCGGCGTGGCCGAAAGTTCGATTTGCCCGCGCTCCTGCAAGGCGCGATAGCGCGGCACCAGATTTTTCAG
Organism: Zoogloeaceae bacterium; assembly: GCA_031274855.1. Lineage (GTDB taxonomy): Bacteria > Pseudomonadota > Gammaproteobacteria > Burkholderiales > Rhodocyclaceae > Fen-999. The sequence continues at coordinate 9,135 of JAISPO010000163.1, forward strand.
GATGTCGCCGATCAGTTGCAGCAGGGCTTGCCGGTCGGCGGCGCTGTAGCCTTCGGCCTTGTTCATCAACTCGGCGATCAGCGGCCTGCGGCGGCGCTCCGTTTCCCCGATCCAGGCCAGGTGATACCAGGTCACCAGATCGGTGAAATAGCTGCCGGAAAGATAAGCGAGCGCCGCTTCGCCTTCCGGCGCCAGACGTTGATAGAGGTCGTGCAGCCGCCGGTAGCGCGGAAAGGGCGCCAGCATGGTGCGGTAGTTGCTGCGAAAGCAGGCATCCAGCAGCAATTTGCGGCCGGCGGCGTCGATATGCGCGAGATCGGGGATTGCCAGCAGGCGCAATAGCGGATCGCGGATGTCGCCGGATTCGACTTGACGGCAATAGTCCTCGATCTGGTCGAGCAGCACCGGCACGAAGTTGACCACGGCGCGGATGGCGGGATGCCGTTCGAGGTGATCCGCCATGTCGGCGTAATCCTTGATGGCATGGAGATACACCCAGGGCAGCAAATACTCTCCGCTAACGTGGTCGCGGTAATCCGGCTGATGCATGTGCCAGAGAAAAACAAGGTTGAGGCGTCGGTTGGGCATGGCGCGATCTAGCGAATATGGTGAATGCGCTGGCCCAGCATTTCCGGCGTGACCAGTGTGACGCCCTTGGCGCTGACATGAAAGCGTTTGGCGTCTTCAACCGGATCGAAGCCGATTTTCATGCCCGCCGGAATGCGGCACTCCTTGTCTATCACCACGCGGCGCAGGCAAGCGCCCCTGCCGATATCGACCTTGGGCAGGATCACCGAGTCCTCAATGGTGGCAAAGCTATGCACATGGACGCTTGAGAACAGCAACGAGCGCTTCACAGACGCGCCGCTGATGACATCGCCGCCCGAGACCAGCGAGTCGATGGCCATGCCGCGCCGCCCATCGTCGTCGAACACGAACTTGGCAGGCGGCAGTTGCTCCTGATGAGTCCAGATCGGCCAGTCCTGATCGTACATGTTCAGTTCCGGCGTAACCTTGGTCAGCTCGATGTTGGCATCCCAGTAAGCGTCGATGGTGCCGACATCGCGCCAGTAAGGCGTCTCACCGGCGCTCAGGCCGACGCAACTATCGGCGAAGTTGTGGGCGGAGAGGTTGTGACGGCGCGCGACGATGTGCGGAATGATGTCTTTGCCGAAGTCGTGGCTGGACTGCGGATCATCAGCATCGCGGATCAGTTGTTCGTAAAGGAATTCGGCATTGAAAACGTAAATTCCCATGCTGGCCAGCGCGCGATCGGGCCGCCCGGGCATGGGCGGCGGATTCTGCGGCTTCTCGACAAAACTGGTGATGCGCTGCTGCTCGTCGACGCCCACGACGCCGAAAGCGGTGGCCTCCTCAATCGGCACGTCCATGCAGGCGACTGTCATGTCGGCGCCCGCTTGCGCGTGCTGCGCCAGCATTTGCCCATAGTCCATTTTGTAAATGTGGTCGCCGGAAAGAATCAGCACATATTCGGGCTGGCGGCGGCGGATGACGCCGAGGTTCTGGAAAACCGCGTCGGCTGTGCCTTGATACCAGCTTTCGGCGATTTGCTGCTGGGCGGGCATGAGGTCGATGAATTCGCCAAAACGGCCATCGAGAAAGCTCCAGCCGCGCTGCAAGTGGTGGATCAAGCTCTGCGCCTTGTACTGGGTGGCAACGCCGATACGGCGGATACCGGAGTTGACGCAGTTGGACAGCGTGAAATCGATGATGCGGAACTTCCCGCCGAAAGGCACAGCCGGTTTCGCGCGCCAATCGGTGAGTTGCATCAACCGGCTTCCGCGGCCACCAGCCAGCACTACGGCAAAAGTACCGCGCGTCAGATGGCTAACAAAACGGCCATGGCTGTCGAGGTTGTCATTCACTGGCATTTCAGGTTTCAGTTTCATGGTGTATCCTCCTCGTCATTCCATCATTATCGCCAATCGTCATAATAATCTGTTGCGTTTCTTCAAAAATGTCTGATAAAACATTCAAAGCGATCATAGAAGGCCGGGAACATGATCCGTTCCACATCCTCGGCGGCCATGCCGACGGCGGCCGCTGGCGTTTAAGCGTTTTCCGTCCCCATGCGGCTGAAGTCCATGTCGAAGCGGCCGGTGTCTGGCAGGCGCTGACGCGCAAGGGGCATAGCGATATCTTCGAATGGAGCGCCGACCGGCCCTTGCCCGCGCCTTGGCGCCTGAAGGTGCGCGAAGACGGCGTGGAGCGGGTTTTCCACGACCCCTACGCCTTCCCGCCCGATGACGCCAGCCACGACCTCTACCTTTTCAATCAGGGCGCGAACACCCAGGCCTACAACCTGCTGGGCGCCCATGCCGTGACCCGCGCAGGGGTCAGCGGCGTCCGCTTCCGTGTCTGGGCGCCCAATGCCGCGCGGGTTTCCGTGGTCGGCGAGTTCAATCGCTGGGATGGCCGCATCCATCCGATGTGCTCGCTGGGGCCGTCGGGCGTTTGGGAACTGTTCATCCCCGACCTGCCCGCCGCCAGCCTTTACAAGTTCGAAATCCGCAACCGCCAGAGCAATACAGTGCAGGCCAAGGCTGATCCCTATGCGCGCCGCTGCGAATTGAGGCCCGGAACGGCGGCATTGACGCCGGAAGATTCCGCCCACCGCTGGGCGGATGACGACTGGCTGGACCGTCGCGCCCGCTGCGACTGGCTGCATGCCCCGATGTCGATTTACGAAATGCACGCCGGTTCATGGATGCGCCACCCCGACAGCCGCTTCTATTCCTACCGCGAACTGGCCGAGCGCCTGCCGGCCTATCTCGTAGGCATGGGCTATACCCATGTCGAATTTCTGCCGCTCATGGAGCATCCGCTCGACGAATCTTGGGGCTATCAATGCACCGGCTTTTTCGCGCCGACTTCGCGTTTCGGCTCGCCCGACGATCTCAAGGCGCTGATTGACGCCCTGCACTGCGCCGGTATCGGTGTGCTGCTCGACTGGGTGCCGGGCCATTTTCCGGCCGACGCTTGGGCGCTTGCCTATTTCGACGGCACCGCGCTTTACGAGCACGCAGACCCCCGCCTCGGGATGCATCAGGACTGGGGTACCCACATTTTCAACTATGGCCGCAACGAGGTTCGCTCCTTCCTGCTTTCCTCGGCGCACTGGTGGCTCAAGGAGTTTCATATCGACGGCCTGCGTGTCGATGCCGTCGCGTCGATGCTCTACCTCGACTACTCGCGCAAGGCCGATGAATGGCTGCCCAACAAATTCGGAGGCCGCGAAAACCTCGAAGCCATCGACTTCCTGCGCGCCCTGAACGAAATGGTGCATCGGGATTTCCCCGGCGCCCTGACCATGGCCGAAGAATCGACCGCATGGCCGATGGTATCGCGCCCCGTCTATCTCGGCGGCTTGGGTTTCTCCATGAAGTGGAACATGGGCTGGATGAACGATACGCTCGACTACATGGAAAAAAATCCGGTGTATCGGCGCTTCCATCACAACCGCCTCACCTTCGGTCAGCTTTATGCCTATACCGAAAACTTTGTCCTGCCGCTTTCGCATGACGAAGTCGTGCATGGCAAAGGCTCGCTGCTCGGCAAAATGCCCGGCGACGACTGGCAGCGTTTCGCCAACCTGCGGCTCCTGCTGACCTACCAGATGACCACGCCCGGCAAGAAACTCCTGTTCATGGGGAGCGAACTGGCGCAAGGCCACGAATGGCGCGATGGCGAAGAACTCCCCTGGCACCTGCTGCAATGGGGGCCGCATCAGGGTATGCAGCGGATGGTGCGCGATCTCAACCACCTGTATGCCGGCACACCGGC
>JAISPO010000121.1 GCA_031274855.1 Zoogloeaceae bacterium
TTCGCCGAATTCGGCGGGGTCGCGTTCTTCGATGGGGATGGCTGCGCCATTGGGGCAATCGAAGTCGATGGTGGATACCGGCGCGGCGACATAGAAGGGGATGCCGTGCGCGTGGGCGGCCAGCGCCTTGAGATAGGTGCCGATTTTGTTGGCGGTGTCGCCGTTGGCGGCGACGCGATCCGCGCCGGTGATGACCAGATCGGCCTTGCCTTGCATCAGCAGCAGGCCCGCCGCGCTGTCGGCGCACAGGGTGTGCGGAATGCCTGCCTGACGCAGTTCCCAGGCGGTGAGCAGACCCTGATTGCGCGGGCGGGTTTCCGAAACCCAAATGTGCAGGGCGATACCGGCGGCGTGGGCGGCGTAGATGGGCGCGAGCGCGGTACCGTGGGCAACCGTGGCCAACCAGCCGGCGTTGCAGTGGGTCATCACTTGAACCGGCCTGCCTTGCGCGGCTTGCAGCAAGGGCAAGCCGAGGCGGCCAATGGCGGCGTTGGCTTGGGCATCTTCGCGGGCGATGGCGCGCGCTTCCTGCCATGCGATATCGGCGCGGGCTGGCGTGTTTTGGAGAACGCGCCGCAACCGCGCCAAGGCCCAATGCAAATTGACCGCGGTGGGGCGCGTCGCTGCGAGAACTTCAATCGCCTGTTCGAGCGGGATGCCCGCACGCAAGGCCAGCGCGACGCCATAGGCGGCGGTCGCGCCAATCAGGGGCGCGCCGCGTACTTGCATGGCGCGGATTGCGCGCGCGGCTTCGGCAAGAGAGGTCAGGCGAACGAAAACCGTTTGCGCCGGTAGCTGCGTTTGATCGAGGATGACGACGGCATCGCCGTCCTCGGCGATGGTGCGCAGTTCGCTCAAGTCAGCTTGCCGTGGCAGTGCTTGTATTTCTTGCCGCTGCCGCATGGGCAGGGATCATTGCGGCCCACCTTGGGCAAGGCGCGTTCGACGGGCTTCTGCGCCTTGGGCTGGTTCGTGCCAAGCGCCTCGTCGTAATCGGCATGGTGGTACTGCACGTTTTCGACCTGCGGCTTCTTCTGCTCGGCGTCTTCGATCTGCTGTTCGGAACGGACCTGAACGGTAATCAGCAGCTTGGTGACTTCGGTGCGCACGGCCTGCAAGAGGTTTTCGAAAAGCATGAAAGCTTCGCGCTTGTACTCCTGCTTGGGGTTCTTCTGCGCGTAACCGCGCAGATGGATACCCTGACGCATGTGGTCGAGCGCCGCGAGGTGCTCGCGCCAGTGGATGTCCAGATTCTGCAACATGACGCTGCGCTCGAAGCTGGCCCAGGCATCGGCCGGAACCTGCGTTTTCTTGGCGGCATAAGCCTCATCGGCAGCGGCGATGATGCGCTTGAGGATATCGTTATCGCTCAGGGTTTCTTCGGCGTGCATCCATTCGGCGACGGGCATCTTCAGTTGCAGTTCAGACGCCAGCACCGTTTCCAGACCGTTGATGTCCCATTGTTCCTCAACGCTGTCCGTCGGCACATAAATACGGAAAGTATCGTAGACCAGCCCCTGACGCATCGCGGTAATGGTTTCGGTAATGTCGCCGGTGTCGAGCAGTTCGTTACGCTGCTGGTAAATCACCCGGCGCTGGTCGTTGGCGACATCGTCGTATTCGAGCAACTGCTTGCGGATATCGAAGTTGCGCTGTTCGACCTTGCGCTGCGCGGATTCCAGTTGGCGCGTCACCAGCGGATGCTCAATCGGCTCGCCTGCCGGAAGAGCAACCAGTTTGGAACTCATAATGGATTTCAAACGGTCGCCGCCAAAAATTTTCATCAGCGGATCTTCAGCCGAAAGGTAGAAGCGCGAAGACCCCGGATCGCCCTGACGCCCCGACCGGCCACGCAACTGGTTGTCGATGCGGCGCGACTCGTGGCGTTCCGAGCCGATGATGTGCAGGCCGCCCGCGGCCAGCACCCGTTCGTGCAATATCTGCCAGTCGCGGCGCAAATCGGCGATCCTGATTTCTTTCTCGGTGACGGACAGCGCCTCGTCGTCGCGGACTGCGTTGATCTGCTTTTCGATGTTGCCGCCGAGCACGATGTCCGTGCCGCGACCGGCCATGTTGGTGGCGATGGTAATCACGCCCGGACGTCCGGCCTGAGCGACGATTTCCGCCTCTCTGGCATGTTGCTTGGCGTTGAGCACTTGATGCGGCAGCTTCTCCTTGTCGAGCATACCGGAGAGCAGTTCCGAGTTTTCTATCGAAGTGGTGCCGACCAGCACGGGCTGGCCGCGCTCGTGGCAACCCTTGATGTCGACCAGAATGGCATCGTATTTTTCCTGCACCAGACGGTAAATCTGGTCGTTCTGATCCTTGCGCACCATCGGCTGATTGGTCGGAATGACCACGGTTTCGAGGCCGTAAATCTGATGGAATTCGTAGGCTTCGGTGTCGGCCGTGCCTGTCATGCCGGCCAGCTTGCCGTACATGCGGAAATAATTCTGGAAAGTGATGGTCGCCAGCGTTTGGTTCTCGGAACGGATGGCGACGCCTTCCTTCGCCTCAACCGCCTGATGCAAACCATCCGACCAGCGGCGGCCCGGCATCAAGCGGCCCGTGAATTCGTCGACAATTATCACTTCGCCGTCCTGCACCACATACTGCTGATCGCGGTGGAAAAGATTGTGGGCGCGCAAGGCGGCATACAGGTGGTGCATCAGCAGGATGTTGGCCGGCTCGTACAGGCTGGCGCCTTCGGGCAGCAGGCCCATCTGGTTCAGGATGCGCTCGGCCTTCTCGTGGCCCTCTTCGGTCAGCAGCACCTGATGGGATTTCAGGTCGACGGTGTAGTCGCCGGTATCGGCGTCATACTTGGTCTGAGCCGCCTCGCCCTTGGTCAGCAGCGGCGGCACGGCGTTCATCTTCACATAGAGATCGGTGTGATCCTCGGCCTGACCGGAAATGATGAGCGGCGTGCGCGCCTCGTCGATCAGAATCGAGTCCACTTCGTCGACGATGGCATAGGCCAAACCGCGCTGCACGCGCTCGTTCGGCGCATAGACCATGTTGTCGCGCAGGTAGTCGAACCCGAATTCGTTGTTGGTACCGTAGGTGATGTCAGCGGCGTAGGCTTCCTGCTTGCGGTCATGCGCCATCTGCGACAGGTTCACGCCCACGGTAAGGCCGAGGAAACGATGCAAACGCCCCATCCATTCGGCGTCTCGGCTGGCCAGATAGTCGTTCACCGTGACGATATGGACGCCCTTGCCGGTCAGCGCATTCAGGTAGGCCGGTAGCGTGGCCACCAGCGTCTTGCCCTCGCCGGTGCGCATTTCGGCAATCTTGTTGTTGTGCAAGACCATACCGCCGATCATCTGGACATCGAAATGGCGCATGTTGAGTACACGCTTACCCGCTTCGCGCACGACCGCGAACGCCTCCGGCAACAGATCGTCCAGCGCTTCGCCATTGGCGAGCCGCGCCTTGAACTCGCCGGTCTTGGCGCGCAACTCCTCATCGCTGAGCGCCTGCATGGCCGGCTCGAACGCATTAATGCGGATGACAGCGTGGGAATACTGCTTGATCAACCGCTCATTGCGGCTGCCGAAAATCTTCTTGAGGAGACCTGGAATCATGGGGTGCCGCCGATGCGGAGCAAATAGCGCATTTTAACATGCGGCACCGGCCACTCCCGCGACAACGCGCTGCTTGCTAGCGTAGCCGCGCGGTTTGGTTCGCCCGCGCCTTGGCGGTTTCCAGGAAGCGATTGGGGTTCTGGGCTACGCCGTGAATGCGGACTTCGAAATGCAAGTGGGGGCCGGTGGAGCGGCCAGTGGAGCCTACTTCGGCGACGATCTGACTGCGCTTGACGAGCGCGCCGGGTTGCACGAGGACTTTGGAACAATGGGCGTAACGGGTCACCAGACCGTCACCGTGGTCGATATCGACCATGTTGCCGTAGCTTGGATTGTTCTCGACATTGATGACAACGCCGGTTGCGGCAACCATGATCGGCGTACCGACTTCCGCGGGGAAATCGACGCCCGGATGCATGGTGGCTTCGCCGGTAAATGGGTCGATGCGGCGGCCGAAGGAGGAAGCGTTCCAGCTCGATTCGAGCGGCAGGGAGGTGGGCAGCTTGTTTTTGCGGATGCGTTCGTCGAGCAACTGGCTTTCCATCAGCGACATCACATCGGTTTTCGTTTCCAGCCGATGCGACAGGTCGTCAACGGCCTGCATCAATTCCTCTGCCGACAGCGGCGCGGGAGCCACCGCCATCGGGCCGCCGCGGCCATCTCTGGTGTTGGTTGCCATCGGCCCGATATCTTCGAGCTTGAGGCCGGCCAAGCCAGCCAGACGTTCGCCCATCGAGTCCAGCCGCATTAATTTGGCCTGCATTTCGCCCAGCCTGACCGCCATGGCGGTCAGCTTTTCGTGCATCCGCTGATGATTGGCTTCGTTGTTTTCGGCAGTAACGGCTTCGATCATCCCCTGCACGAAGGGCAAGCGGATTTCCGCCGCATGACGGACAGTGAGATAGGAAAGCAGGGAAGCGATGACGACAATCAGGGCAACCACGGCAATACCCGCAGCCGCCATGTGCCGCCAGGTAAATACGATAGTCCTTGCCGTTGCCAGCTTGTTGGAGACGAGAATAATATGCACGTCCCTGCTCCTCTTCCGATGTTCATTCACCCATGCCAAAATCGCGTGATCAGATTCGCAGTCTGGAAGACTGCCTTGCGGCGGATACCAGCCTCGCCCGTTTGTCCGCTCACGCGCGGCGCCTGCTTGCTTTCCAGCGTACCTTTGAATCCACTACATCGCTTGCGCGTCAATCGCGTGTCGCTAATTTGCGGGCAGGAAGAATAATTATTCACGCAACTAACAGCGCAGTGGCTACAAAACTAAGGCAACTTGAACCTAGGCTTATGATTGCCTTCAAGAAATTATCGCAGGATATTACCGGAATTGACGTCCGCCTGCAAACCGGCGCAGAAACTCAGGCCCCTAATCGCCCTAAAGTCAATAAAGATATAGGGGTTTCCCAGAAGCAGGCGCTAACCTCCCTTGCGGATGGCTTACCGGAAAAGTCCTCATTGAGCGCGGCGCTTCGCCGCTTGGTCAGCCGCTCTAAATAGCGATGACCCGTTCGAGGAACATCAAGGCCATCACCACAAGCACGAAAATCAGCGCGTACTTGGCGATGCGCAGGGACAGGCCCAGATAGCGTTTTTCGCCCGTAAATAAATAGGCGACAATGCCCGCGCCAATCGCAATCGCGGTCAATGCGCCGATGATGCGCAACAGCAGCATCAGGCGGCCTGAGGATACAAGCGGCGCACGGCGTTCGGCGCCTGTTCGGATTGGGCAAAGCTCGCCCACTCCCAAGCCGTGGCGTCGGCCAGCAATTCGCGCAGCAGGCGATTGTTCAAGGCGTGTCCCGATTTGTGCGCGGTGAAAGCGCCGAGTAGCGGATGTCCGGCCAGATAGAGGTCGCCGATGGCGTCGAGTACCTTGTGACGCGCGAATTCGTCGCTGACGCGCAACCCTTCAGCGTTGAGGACGCGGTATTCGTCCATGACGATGGCGTTTTCCAGACTGCCGCCCAAGGCAAGCCCTTGAGCGCGCAAGGCTTCGACCTCCTGAGTGAAACCGAAGGTGCGGGCGCGGGCGATATCGCGGATATAGGAATCATCGGCGAAATCCATGGTCACTTTGGTGCCGGACTGGTCGACCGCCGGATGATTGAACAGGATGGAGAAGCTCAGGCGGAAACCTTCATGAGGCTCGAGCCGCGCGAACTTGTCGCCTTCGCGCACTTCGACGCGCTTGCGAATGCGGATGAATTTCTTGGGCGCTTGCTGCTCTTCAATGCCCGCTGACTGGAGCAGAAAAACAAATGGACTGGCCGAGCCGTCCAGAATCGGAATTTCGGCGGCATCGACATCAATGTAGAGATTGTCGATACCGAGGCCGGCCAGCGCCGACATCAGGTGTTCCACAGTGCCGAGCTTGGCGCCGTCTTTTTCAAGACAGGAGGCCATGCGCGTATCGCCGACCGCATAGGGGCTGGCTTTCATTTCCACCGGCGGATTGAGATCGACGCGGGTAAATACGATGCCCGTATCGGGCAGGGCCGGACGCAGCACGAGCGTCACCTTGGCGCCGGAATGCAGTCCGACGCCCGTAGTACGAATCAGCGATTTGAGTGTGCGTTGCTTCAGCATGGGCTTGATGGGGTTAGTTGCTAGTCGCTAGTTGTTAGTTGCTAGTTGCTAGTTGCTAGTTGCTAGTTGCTAGTTGCTAGTGACTAAAAACTAGCCGCTGCAATTTTAATCCAATTCATTGCCGCGAGCCGTTTCGGGGGGAGGCGATCCCCCGAAACAAGCCCGTGGCGCGGCCT
>JAISPO010000159.1 GCA_031274855.1 Zoogloeaceae bacterium
ATGTCGAGATAGTGACGCAGGATCGTGCAGCCGTAGCGCAGGTTGATGCGCAGATGAAAGAGATTCTGTTCGCGGGTGCCGATCAGTTTCAGCCAGAAGGGCATTACCTGCATGTAGCCGCGCGCGCCGGCCCGCGATACCGCGTACTTCTTGAAGCGGCTTTCGACTTGAATCAGGCCAAGTACCAGTTGCGGATCGAGGCCCGCGCGTTGGGCCTCGTAATAAACCGTCTTCAGGAAAATCAGGCGCGCTTGCCTGTCCGGCATGTACTTTTCCAGCCGGTGTGACATTTCGGCGAGCCAGCGGATTTTTTCCTCCTCGCTGGGGAAGACCGGATTGGGCGAGGCGCGGTCGGCGATGCTGGCATGGAGCGCCGCCTGCACGCTGGCCGCCAGCGGCTCGTACTTTTGCTCGCCTGCCCAGACCGCGGCCGCTGCCGTGATAAGCGCGGCGGCGGCAATGAGACGAATGGTCAGCCGCACAATTTTTCGCGCAGGATTTCACGCAGAAACGGCACGGCGTCTCCGGCGGGAAGCATCGTCGCTTCAGCATCGCGGCGGCCCTTGTATTCGACCTTGTTTTCCTTCAGCCCGCGCTCGCCGACGACGATGCGATGCGGCACGCCGATCAGTTCCCAATCGGCGAACATCACGCCCGGCCGCTCGTCCCGGTCATCGAGAATGACATCAACGCCAGCAGCGAGCAGATCATCGCGCAGCTTATTGGCAGCGGCGCGTACCGCCTCGGACTTGTGATAACCCATCGGCACGATGACCACCTCGAACGGCGCGATGGCTGCCGGAAAGATGATGCCCTGCTCGTCATTGCCCTGCTCGATGGCGGCGCCGGCGATGCGGGTGATGCCGATGCCGTAGCAGCCCATTTCCATGATGCGATCTTTGCCTTGCTCGTCGAGGAACTTGCATTGCAGCGCCTCGGCATACTTGGTGCGCAACTGGAAAATATGGCCGACTTCAATGCCGCGGCAAATGTCGAGGCAGCCTTTGCCGTCTGGGGAACGGTCGCCAACCACAACATTACGGATGTCGGCGACAGCGTCCGGCTCAGGCAGGTCGCGGCCCCAGTTGACGCCGGTCAGGTGAAAACCGGCCTCGTTGGCGCCGCAGACGAAGTTGTCCATCGCGGTCACGGCGCGGTCGGCGATGACGCGCACCTTCTCGCGGTCTATGCCAACCGGACCGATATAGCCCGGGCGGCAACCGAGGAAACGCTCGACTTCCGCATCCGTCGCAAAGCGAAAGGGATCAAGGCCGGAGAGCTTGCCGGCTTTGACTTCGTTCAAATGATGATCGCCACGAATCAGCAGCAGGACAAGCGCCTCATCGTGCATGACCGCGATGGCCTTGACGGTGCGCGTCAACGGCGTGCCGAGGAATTCGGCGACATCCTCGCAGCGAATTTTGTCCGGCGTGGCGCGCTTCGCCAGAGATTCACCGGCCGCGCCGCGCGGCGCGGCGGGCGGCAGCGCCTCGGCCAGTTCGACATTGGCCGCGTATTCGGAATCGGGGCAGAAGGCAATCGCATCCTCGCCGGAATCGGCCAGCACATGAAACTCGTGCGAGCCGGTGCCGCCGATTGAGCCGGTATCGGCGGCGACCGCGCGGAAACCCAGACCCAGCCGCGTGAAAATGCGGCTGTAGGTCTGGTACATGTTGGCGTATTCGCGCTGCAAATCCTCGAAATCGGCATGGAAGGAATAGCCGTCTTTCATGGTGAACTCGCGCCCGCGCATGACGCCGAAGCGCGGGCGAATCTCGTCGCGGAACTTGGTCTGGATTTGATAGAAGTGCTTGGGCAACTGCCGGTAGCTTTTGATTTCCCGCCGCACCACGTCGGTGATGACTTCCTCGTGGGTCGGGCCGATGACGAACTCGCGGTCGTGGCGATCCTTGATGCGCAGCAGTTCGGGGCCGTACTTCTCCCAGCGTCCCGATTCCTGCCAAAGCTCGGCGGGCTGCACCGCCGGCATGAATAATTCGATGGCGCCGGCCCGTTCCATTTCCGCGCGGACAATGCGCTCGATCTTGCGCACCACGCGCAGGCCCATCGGCATCCAGGTGTAGATACCGGCGGCCAGACGCTTGATCATGCCCGCGCGCAGCATCAGCTTCTGGCTGACGACTTCGGCATCGGCAGGGGCTTCCTTGAGAGTGGCAATGAAAAACTGGCTGGCGCGCATGGTGAGTTCCGCTGGATTCGAAAAACGGGCATTTTACCGTTGCCGGCGTTCTTTCCTTGACGGGCCATCTATGAAAGAATTATCCCCAGACAAATATTGGAAGGTTGCTTCACCATGCTCGACCGGGAAGGTTATCGCCCGAATGTCGGCATTGTTCTGGTCAACCAGCACGACGAGGTCTTTTGGGGCAAACGTATCGGCGAACATTCCTGGCAGTTCCCGCAAGGGGGCATCAAAAAGGGCGAAACGCCCGAACAGGCAATGTACCGTGAGTTGCAGGAAGAAGTTGGGCTGTTACCCGAACATGTCCGCATCATTGGACGAACACGCGATTGGTTGCGCTACGACGTGCCCAAGCAATGGGTGCGCCGCGAATGGCGCAGCACTTATAAGGGCCAAAAGCAGATATGGTTCCTGCTGCGTTTGGTCGGCCGGGATAGCGATGTCTCGTTACGCGCCAGCGAACATCCTGAGTTTGACGCTTGGCGCTGGAGTGAATACTGGGTACCGATGGAAACCGTGATCGAATTCAAGCGGGTGGTTTACGAGCAGGCGCTGGCCGAGCTTGCGCGGCTATTGGGCGTGCGTCATCGCAGATGCAACCGGCCTGACCAACCCGCTGCGCAAACCTGTGAGGAGCAAGCATGACTTGGCGGCAATGCGGGCGGCAATGCGCGATTTTCCTCGCCGGCATATTGCCCGCGATGGCTTTGGCAGGCATAAGCCTGAGCACCGGCAAAGACGATCTGCCGGTTGACCCCTATGCCCGCGATCGGGAGGAGTGGCAGGAACAGGAGGCCGCCCCGCCGCCCATGCCAAAAGACGCTGATCTCATCGAATTCTTTGCCGGCCCCAACACGGCAAATCGCTTTTTCATCGACCAGACGAGCCTCAACGCCAGCGCGGATGGCGTCGTTCGCTATGTGCTTGTGGTGAAGGCCGCCGGTGGCGCGATCAATGCCACCTTTGAAGGCATCCGCTGCGAAACGAAAGAGTACAAGCTCTACGCGATGGGCAGGGCTGACGGTACTTGGGCGCCTTCGCGCGCCACTGTCTGGCGGCCGGTAACGAACAGCCTCGGCAACCGCCAGCGCGCGGTATTGGCACGCGATTTCTTTTGCCCGGGCGGCATGACGATACGCAGCGCCGCCGAAGGAGCCGACGCGCTGCGCCGTGGCAAGCATCCCGCGGCGTTGTGATCGACAGCTTGTTCCGGCCTGTAACCTGACTAGACTTCCACGATCTCGAAATCGTGCACCACTTCGGCAGTTCTGCCGATCATGATGGAAGCAGAGCAGTATTTTTCGGCGGAGAGCTTGATGGCCCGCTCGACCGCTTCCGGCTTCAGTCCGCGGCCCTTGACCGTGAAATGGAAGTGGAGGCGGGTAAATACTTTGGGGTCGGTTTCGGCGCGCTCGGCCGTGATTTTCACTTCGCAACCGCGAATATCCTGCCTGCCGCGTTGCAAAATCATGATGACATCGAAGGAGGTACAGCCTCCCGCGCCGGCCAGCAGCATTTCCAGAGGACGGGGCGCCCAGTCGTGCCCACCGGCCTCCGGCGCGCCATCCATGGGTACCAAATGACCGCTTCCGGTCTGGGCAATGAAGCTCATGCCTTCATGCCAGCGTACTGTGCATTCCATAAGTTCCTCCATGTGTTTGCAATTCAGGACATTCTAGGCGGGTTCCCCCCAGGCTGCGCCATACCTTGCGCGACATAAATATCTTGCACTGCACAAGGAATTCTGGGATACTCCGGGTGCGTAACATTGTTTGTTCTGTTTTAGTCTCCTCCACCCTCCTTTTGGAGTGGTATTTGGCGCAGCCCTCTTGGGGTTGCGCCTTTTTATTGCCGTTGCGCGGCAAGTTTGACATCCGGGTAGCGATTGCCATAGAATGCGCGGCTTTTCCGCACGACCGTCAGCCGGAATGAAGTAAGAAGTTACTTACTCGCCGGTCTGGCTTTGGAAGACCAAGGAAACTACAAGTCATGAAAACTTTTTCCGCCAAGCCGCATGAAGTGAAACGCGACTGGTTTGTCGTTGATGCCACCGACAAGGTGCTCGGCCGTCTGGCTGCCGAAATCGCCCGTCGCCTGCGTGGCAAGCACAAGACCGAATACACGCCGCACGTCGATACCGGCGACTATATCGTCGTCGTCAATGTCGAAAAGCTGCGCGTCACCGGCGACAAGGACCAGGACAAGATGTACTACCGCCACTCCGGTTATCCGGGCGGTATTTATGAAACCAATTTCGCCAAACTGCAACAGCGTTTTCCGGGCCGTGTGCTCGAAAAGGCCGTCAAGGGCATGCTGCCCAAGGGTCCGCTGGGCTACGCGATGGCGAAGAAAATGAAGTGCTATGCCGGCGCGGCTCATCCGCATACGGCCCAGCAGCCCAAGGCTTTGGCCGTCTAAGGCCACGATTTTCAAACAGGAACAGACATGGCAGCCAACTACTACTATGGCACCGGTCGCCGCAAGACGGCGGTGGCCCGCGTTTTCTTGAAGTCCGGCAGCGGCAAGTTCATTGTCAATGACAAGCCGGTCGATGAATTCTTCTCCCGCGAGACCGGCCGCATGGTCGTTCGTCAGTCGCTGGAGTTGACCCAGCATCTGGGCACTTTCGACATCATGGTGAATGTCACCGGCGGCGGTGAATCCGGTCAGGCTGGCGCAGTTCGCCACGGCATTACCCGCGCCCTGATCGAGTACGACGCCACGCTCAAGCCCGCGCTGTCCGGCGCCGGTTTCGTCACCCGTGACGCCCGCGAAGTGGAACGCAAGAAGGTCGGCTTCCACAAGGCGCGTCGCCGCAAGCAATTCTCGAAGCGCTAACCCGCTTTCCAAAAAAGAAAAGCCGCCCGCAGGAAACTTTGGGCGGCTTTTTTGTCTTCTGGGTTAACATACCCGCCGGGAAATCGCAGGAGTTGATGAGATGGTCAAAGTAGGCATCGTCGGTGGCACAGGCTATACCGGTGTCGAATTGTTGCGCCTGCTGGCGCAGCACCCCGAAGTCGAAGTGCGGGCCATCACCTCCCGCGGCGAAGCCGGAACGCCAGTGGCCGACATGTTCCCAAGCCTGCGGGGCAAGATCGGTCTTTCCTTCGTCGCTCCGCAGGATGCCGCGCTCGACCAATGCGATGTTGTTTTCTTCGCCACGCCCAACGGCACGGCCATGCAGCAGGCGCACGCCTTGCTGGATGCCGGTGTGCGCATCATTGATCTGGCCGCTGATTTTCGGATCAAGGACATTGCCGTTTGGGAAAAGTGGTACGGCATGACGCACGTTGCGCCGGAGCTGGTCGCCGAGGCCGTCTATGGCCTGCCGGAAGTCAATCGGCAAGCGATCCGCAAA
Organism: Zoogloeaceae bacterium; assembly: GCA_031274855.1. Taxonomy (GTDB): domain Bacteria; phylum Pseudomonadota; class Gammaproteobacteria; order Burkholderiales; family Rhodocyclaceae; genus Fen-999. Next base: position 5,562 of record JAISPO010000159.1, read on the forward strand.
GCGCGGCTGGTGGCTAACCCCGGTTGTTATCCGACTGCCGTTCAACTCGGTTTGCTGCCGCTGATTGGGGCGGGCTGCGTGGATGCCCGCCATCTGATCGCCGACTGCAAATCCGGCGTATCGGGGGCGGGGCGCAAGGCGGAAACCCATATTCTGTTTTCGGAAGCCGCCGACAATTTCAAATCGTATGGCGTTGCCGGTCACCGGCATTTGCCCGAGATTCGGGAAAACCTGGCGCGCATGACGGGCAGCGAAATCGGCCTGACCTTCGTGCCGCATCTGACGCCGATGATCCGCGGGATGCAAGCCACCCTCTACGCGCGGATTACCCGTGAGGAGGATTTTCAGGCGCTCTGCGAAAAACGCTATGCCGGTGAACCGTTCGTTGATGTCATGCCAGCCGGAGCGATACCGGATACGCGCTCGGTGCGGGCCGCGAACACCTGCCGGATCGCGCTGCACCGGCCACAGGGGGGCGATACGCTGGTCATCCTCTCAGTAATCGACAATCTCACCAAGGGCGCTGCCGGTCAGGCGGTGCAGAACATGAATCTGATGTTTG
>JAISPO010000203.1 GCA_031274855.1 Zoogloeaceae bacterium
TGCTTGCGCTCGTCGAGCACGATGCCGCGGGTGTCGATGCGCGGCCCCTGCTTGCCGTTCCGGCGATCCTGCCATTCGCGGTAGTACCACAGGCCGGAATGGAGCCAGAAGAAGGCAAAGACGAAAATCAGGAGCCATTCCATGAATTTGGTGGCGATGAAAAGCTGCGGATATTTCTCGTAGTCGTGGCTGTTGGCGTGGGGGCCGAAGGAGAGGTAGCCCGGAGTGGCATTGTGCATACCCGCCTTTTTGTCGGTATGGCACTTCATGCAGGTTTTGAGCCGGTTCTTCTCGCTCACCTTGGAAGCCGGATCGTCGACCTTGGTGATATCGTGGCTGCTGTGGCAGTCGAAGCACTTGGCGGTATAGGCATAGCCCAGACCATTCACTTGACCGTGATAAGTACCCCGGTAGCTCTTGAGTTGTTCCTTGTGGCAGCCTCCACAGTTGTCGGTGATGAGGAGCTTGACCTGATCGGCTGAAGTGTTGCCAATGTCGTGAGTGGTATGGCAATCGGAACAGACCGGGGCATCCCTGTTGTCATCCTCAAGCGCGGCCTTGCCGTGCACGGATTCGGAGTACTCCTCCAATTCGTCGGTATGGCACTTGGCGCCGCAGACATTGGGCACCGTCATGTGCCATTCGGTACGGGCATCGGTGCCGCGCGGCGGCACGTCAAAAGTGTGGGTATCGTGGCAGTCGGTACAGGTGGCATTGACGCCACTGGGACTTTCATCGTTCTTTCTGGCGTGGAAGGATTTTTTGTAGGCCTCGATGTTCTTGACAATAATCGCCAGCCGCGAGCCGGAATCGGCTTTCTGTTCAGCCTGAAGTTTCTGCCAGAGATCCTGGTGGCACTGGGGACAGCTCGTTACTTTGGCATCAGCCGGTTTCTTGTGCTGCGCCTTGGCGTCGGTGATTTCGGTATGGCAGGTGGCGCAATCCATTTTGGCATGCACACCGCCGGAGTACTTCTCAGGTTTGATACTGTTCAGTGGCCGCTCAAGCGGCTTGCCCGCGTCATCCTCCCCCCCCTGCACCATGATTTTTTGCTTGCCTGCTTCGTGGCAATCAAGACAGGCGGTATTCGGGAAAGGGGCGGCTTGGCTGCCCCAAGCCAGCGTTAGGCCAATGGCGAGCGCCAGCCAATGCGTGATACGACTCATGTTTATCACCTTGCGATGCAGGTCGAACGGGGCGGCACATGGCCGCCGGTCATACCGCGAACTATACCTATTGAGCCAGTATCCACTCAACAAGGTTTTGCAGTTCGGCTTTGTCTTTGGTTTCGACCATCTTGTGTTCTTCTTCCGTGCCGTCTTCCAGTTTTACCTTGGGGCTGGAGGAGAGATGCTTCATCAGTTTCGCCACCTTGTCCGCCTCGTCGGCATTTTTCTTGACAATCTTTTTCAGCGAAGGCCCCTTCTTCTCTTTCTCGGGAGCATGGCACTTGGAGCAGTTATTTTTCTTGAACAGCGCCTTGGCCGCTTCTTCGTCAAAGGCATTGGCGGCAGGGGCCAGAAGCAGCATGGCGCTTCCGGCAAAGATGGCCAGAAGGGGGCTGCGGATGGTCTTCATCATGTTAGTGTGTTCCTGTTGTTTGGTCGCGCCGGGCATCGTGGCGCGCTTGAAGTGAGGCCTTCAGTTCGGATAGCTGGGCCTCGCGTGATGGGTCGACGCGAATCGCTTCATCGAGCGCGGCACGCGCCAAATCGTGGTCTCCGGCATGAAGATAAGCCAAGCCGAGACCCACCCAGGCCAGCGCGTTGCTGCTGTCACTGCCGATGATGTCCTGATAGGCGTGAATGGCGTCCGAGTACTTTCCGCCGGACAGGAGTTCGCCTGCCGACTTCATGCGCTCATCCTGCTGTGGAGACGTAGCCGTGGAATCGGCATGGATCGGGGCCGCAAGGGCAAGCGCCAGCGATCCCGCTACTGCGAGCATGGTTACAAGTTTCATCTTGATCCCGCGTTGAGTCTAAAAAAACTCCCCGACCGGCTATGCGGCCGGGGAGGGGGAGAGATATTACTTCAGTGCGCCAGCGCCGTAACGCTGTTCGAATCCTTTGCGCACCTTCTCGATCGCATCCTTGCTGATACCGTTGAAGTACCAGTCGTGACCGTCGATCGGTCTGAAGTACTTGTCGAGGATTTCATCGGCAGCCTTCTCATTGCCGTCCTTCTTGAGCACGATTTCTCTCATTTCAGGAATCCACTTGAAGTAAGTGTTTTGCGCTACATCATAAATACCGTGCCACCAAGTGTAGTCCGGGCCCATCATCGAAGCGCCATGACGCGCGCGACGGCCTTCATGGTGCCAGATTTCCCACCAGATCCATTCGATCTTGTCGTCGAACGGCGCTGCCGTGATATAGCCGCGTTCCTGGAGTTCCTTCATGGCGCCAGCGATCGGCTTGGCGAACTTGTCGTTGTAAAGCTCAACGACGTTATCGAACTGCTTGTAGTGGCCGTTGATCACATTGGCGCTATGGCAGGCGTAGCAAACGTTGGTCATCTTCTTGCGACGCTGTTCCCACGTCAGCACTTCAGTAATCGTCGCGCCCTTGCCTTTGGCCGAATTATCGACATCGCCAACCTTGGGCAAGGCGGCATTCGGCGGCAGATCATACTCGTCGCCATTCGACAAGCGCACCATGTTGAGCTTGAACGAAATCGGCGGACGCAATGTCCAGGAGATCCGCTCGCCCACGTCATGGGTGATTTCCTGAGTCTTCGTGGCACTCATGTGGCAAGTCGCGCAAGTCGGCGCAGCCGTGTAATCCTTACCCACGATCCACTTCTTCGAATTGAGATTCATCTCATCCTTCAAGGCATTGTAGAGAATGCCATGCTTGGACTCGTTGTAAATCTCAAGTTGCGGATGGTCAGGACCTATATGGCACTTGCCGCAGTTTTCCGGCTGGCGAGCCTGCGCCGACGAGAATCTGTGGCGGCCATGACAAGCGGCGCACGAACCACGGCTGCCGTCCAGGTTCTGACGGCCGATACCGGTGTTGGGCCAGGTATCGTAAGTCGCTTCGCCCGAGGAGGCATCCACCTGTACCTCGACGCCGTGGCAGGCACGGCAACCGACGTTCACCGCAGCCGGACCACCGATCACTTCGCCCATGATGTTATCGAGCGAGGCGAGGATTTGACCGCCCTTGGCATGGTGAGAAGCCTGATGCTGCTTGACTTCCTTCTCGTGGCAATTCGCGCAGGTCTTCGGCGTAACAATGGTCACCACATGGAAATCCTTGCCGGTAGCCTTGTTCTTTTCGTGCTGAACAACGCCCTTGTCGCCCGGCTTACCCTTGTGGCAGTCGATGCAATCAATCTTTTCTTTGGCATGGACACTCTTCTTCCACTCAGTGACGATGCCGGGGCTTTCCTTGGTGTGGCACTCGATGCAGACCTTGCCGTCTTCAATATCCTGCTTGGACTTCACAGGCTTGGCGGCATAGGCGCTACTACAGGCCAGAACGATCGCACCGAGTACGAGCCCGAGTCTCCCTATGGCTTTCGCTAACGCATTCATAAAAACACCCCTTTCTGAAAAAGGCCTGAAACACTGTAATAATACTCAAACACTGTGACGAGCGATTTATAGGCGTTGGGGGGATAGGTGATCCTTGATTTCAGTCAAGAAGAATATATCGCAGCAAGAGAAACGGCGGCGGCGCGCGATTTAAGCCTTCCCTTTCAAGGAGGTTCGGGTAGGGGCAAACTTGGCGCCGGGCCTCAACAGGGCTTGTAACTTGACCGGAAAGAGGGTAATTTTTGAGAATGTGAAGTTGAGGCTGGAAGTAAGCTACATGGTTAACGCTACCGGCGGATTCCGGTTTTGTATGCCTTGGTTTTCCATTTTTTCAAGAGGCCATTCGATGCGAACTGTATACTCGGCTTTACTGAGCATCCTGCTCATCGGTCTTGTTCAAATGGCGTACGCCCAGCCGGCAACGCCTCCGCCGCCGAATGATGTTCAAAGGCCCGCAGGAGACGGCGCCATGACCGAGTTGATGCGTCAGGCGGAAAGTAATCCGCGTGCCGCTTACGATTTGGGATTGCGCTATTACCGCGGCGACGGGGTCGAGCAAAACAGTTATCAGGCCATCGTCTGGATGCGCAAAGCTGCCGAACGCGGCAATCTGAACGCCCAAAAAGCCTTGGGCGGCTTCTACCTCTACGGGCTTGAGGAAATGGGGTCCGATCCCAAAGAGGCGGAGAGATGGCTGCAACTAGCCGCTTCCCGCGGTGACGCTGAATCGGCCAAACTTCTCAAGGAAGCCCGCAGCGGGAAAGAAAAAGACCAACGCGATTTCGAGAAACGGCGTTCAGCTTACGGTGAATACTGGATGCGCAGTTACCCCTACTCCGGCCGCTGGAGGCGTGGCGCTTGGTCTTGGTAAGCGGCCTTGCCTTCAAATTTTTTCAACTAACCTTCGAGAGAAAAACATGACATCCATGATGAAGAAACTTCTGATCCCTGCGATTTTGACTCTTGTATTGACCGGCTGCGGTGGCATCACGACCCGGGGCGGGCAAGACATGGGCGCTTCAGGAGCCGCCGCGGGCGGCAGCAGCGAGGGCGCCAATTCCTCGCTCGAACACTGCTCGGAGCCGCTGGGAACCATCGCTATCGACGATGGCCGTAACGCCAGCTGGTTCAGTTCCTTCAGCAGCACCACGAAGGTAACAACCGTCGAGCCGCTGCTGCGTCTGGCCGTTCAGCAATCGAACTGCTTTGTGATTACCTCAATCGGGAATCAGCGCATGGATGACCGCTTGTCGCATATCACTGATCGCCAGCGCAACTCGGGCGAATACCGCGCAGGCTCCAAGCAGGAAAAAGGGCAGCGGGTAGCGGCCGATTACTATCTGGAACCGGCGATTATCATCAGCGATTCCGCCGTGGGCGGGGTATCTGGCGTAGTGGGCGGCCTTCTTGGCAGCTCACATAGAAACTTGGGCGCTGTTGCCGGCGGTTTTCAGTCGAAGGCGTCCGTCGTAACTTTATCGCTGATCGACATCCGTTCCGCCATTCAGATTGCAGCCGCCGAAGGCAGCGCGACATCAACTAATTATGGCGCGGCGCTGGGTGCTTTCGGCCCAAGCGCGGGCGGTGCGCTGAGCGGCTTTTCCAGCACGCCCGAAGGCAAGGCGACGGTCGAAGCCTTCATGGACGCCTGGAACAAAATGGTCGTCGCGCTGCGCAGCTACAAGGCGCAGGATGTCAAAGGCGGTATGGGCCGGGGCGGCCAGCTGAAGGTTAACTGAGCCAGTTCCGATCCTGCGTGATAAAGCGGTTGCGCGCTTCGGGAAAGTCGATATAATGCGCGCCTCCTGTCGCTGACCGCGCAGGAACGGAGTGGTAGTTCAGTTGGTTAGAATACCGGCC
>JAISPO010000188.1 GCA_031274855.1 Zoogloeaceae bacterium
GCCGAAAGTTCGTCCTGCGTGCGTCCGGCGAAAAACGTTTCCATCACGCGATGCAGCAGCGTACCGCGTTCCAGCGCGTCCATGCCTTCCACCGGCTTGTCGAGCGGCTTCGCGCCGAGCCGGAATTGATGGAAGGCCCACGCCGGACACAGCGCCTGCGCCTGCAACAAGCGCGTGCCGCCCGCGACACGCTCGCCTTCCGCCAGCGGCGGCGCGAGCGCGTCATCGAGCCGCTCGATCCGCCCTGCCCCCACTTGCCGCGCAACCGCCGACGCGATTCCGGCAGGCGGGTCGCGCTGCGGCAAGCCGCTCAGCAAAGGGCTGGGCCGCAACTGCCGGTCGCCTTCGTTCTGCGGCCAGGAAAAAACAATCTCGGCAGCGGCATGAAGCAAACGCCGTTGCACGTTACGCGCGAATTCGATTTGTACCTGCGCCGAAGCGTTGGTCGAACGCGCCCGCCGCTGAAGCTCGGCGGGCAGCAGCGGATTCGGCTTGGGCGCGGGCGGCCAAACGTCATCGTTCGCGCCCAGCACCCACAAGGCATCGAAAGAAAGACCGGCGGCTTCCAGCGGCCCCATCACCTGAATGTTGGGCGTACCGACCGTCTCTGGCTGAAAGACCCGCTCCCGCGCCAGCCGCGCCAGTTGCGCCACGGCCTCGGCCAAGGCTGCCTTGCCGAGCATGGGATCAAGCCTGCCCAAATCTTGCAGCGTTTCATCCAGCGCCGCGCGCGCCTGCCATTCGCGGCTGGACAAGGTTCTCTCGCCGGGCCAACCGGTTTCGCGCAACACTTCCGCGAACACGCCCGCCCAAACGGAAGGCAGGCGTTTACCGGCATGGCCGTCAATGGCTTTGACCAGCGCCTCAATCGCGGTGACGGTCTGCGCGAGACGCAAGCCTTTCTTCGCGTAGCGGCGGACAAAATTCAACCCATGCGGCAGGCTCGCCGTCGGCGCTAAATGCCGCCGCATGGCGGCATCCAGCCGCGCGCGGCCATCGGCCTCGCTCTGCCATGCCGACCAATACGGCCCCAGCAGCAAAGCGCCGAACCGCGCCAGTTCCACGCGCCGGTTGCCGGTACTGGCCTGAGCGCATAGTTGCAAGAGTTCCAGCGCCACAGCGACCACCGGCTGACGCGCCAGCGGCAAACCCAGCGACAGGTTGTAGCAGCGCGGCAACTCGGCATTGCCCGCCAGCAAAGTCTCAGGATGCAGCGCGTCGTCGAGCGCGGCCACCAATGTCTCGCGCACGCTGGCGAGATCAATCGCGACAATGCCCAAACGCGCGTCGGGCTGTCGCGCCAACCGCTGGGCCGCCCAAGCCGCCGCCGCGTGACATTCGGCGCGGCGATCCGCGCAGGCAAGCGAAACCGCTGCGCCCGCTTCTGCGCGGCCCAGCGGCAATTCGCTGACAGCAATGCCGCGCTCGGCCAGCACGCGCTGCAACTCCGCTTCCTGCGGCGAATAGCGGTCGAAACCGGCAAAGGCAATATTGGCGGGCAAGCGGCCCGCGCCACCGGCAAGGCAGCGAATCTGCCAGGCGCGATATCGCGCCGCGTCGAACCAGCCGCGCGACGCGCAGGTGGCGCGTTGCTGCCGCCGCCATGCCAGAAAACGCTGCGTCTCCTCTCCGGCTTCAGCATCGGGACGCAGACGCCAGATTTCGCAAAGCTGATTCGCCTCGGCTGCCGCAGCCGCCAAACCGGCGCGGTCGAACAACTGATCTTCGTCCGCTTCGGTGTGCGCCTCTATCGCCTGCTCCCAAAGCAGCCGTTCCTGCGTCTCGTTCAGAACAAGACGCGGCGCTTCCGCGCAAGGCACCGCGCCCGACAACAGCGCCTCAGCAATCACTCCATCCAGCCACGCGCCCACAGTGAGCGCGGTCAGCGGCTGCCATGCCGAACGCCCCGCGGCCACTTGCGCCGCGTCATGCTCGGCCCGCAGATGACGCGCCAGCCTGTGATTGGCGCACAGAATGACGTCAGGCATTGGTTAGATCTGCCCCTCTCCCCTGCCCCGCTCCCCTTCAAGGGGAACTTTCGTTCTTACTCCCTCCCCTTCAAGGGGAGGGTTGGGGTGGGGATGGGGATAAGGATGGGGTTGCTGCATTTCCGGCGCTTGCAAACTGCGGGTGGCTGTCTCGATCTGGTTGAGATCGCAAATTTCCTTACCCTCCGGCACGGCCTGCAAATCGCGGAACTTACGCGCTGTCGCCAGCACGCGCGTTTCCAGCGAACCGACCGCCCTGTTGTACGCGCCCACCGCATCGCCGAGATTTTTACCGACGCCCGCCCAGTGATCGGCCAGCGTCGCCAGCCGCTCGTAGAGTTCTTTGCCAAGATCGCTGATCTGCTGCGCGTTTCTGGTCAGCGCCTCTTGGTGCCAGCCGTAGGCCACCGCCCGCAACAGCGCAATCAGCGTAGTCGGCGTCGCCAGAATCACGCGATTTTCAACACCCGCTTCGATCAAGCTCGGATCGGCTTCCAGCGCCGCGCTGTAAAAAGTTTCGCCGGGCAGAAACAGCACGACGAAATCCGGCGAGGGCTGGAACTGCTCCCAGTAAGCCTTGCGGCCGAGCTTGCTCAAATGGTTGCGCACCTCGCGCGCGTGGCTGGCGAAATGGCGCTTGCGCGTTGCTTCATCGCCCGCCTCAATCGCTTCCAGATAAGCCGCCATCGGCGCTTTCGCGTCGACTACGATGTTTTTGTTGCCGGGCAGCTTGACGATCATGTCCGGCCGCAACCGCCCATCCTCGGCATCGGTCGACGTCTGCTCGAAGAAGTCGCAATGATCGAGCATTCCGGCCATCTCGACCACCCGCTTCAACTGGATTTCGCCCCAGCGCCCGCGCGTGTGCGGCGCGCGCAGCGCCTTGACCAGATTGGCCGTCTCGCTTTGCAACTGCCCTTGCGACTCGGCCAGCGCCCGCACCTGCTGCGTCAGCGTCGCATAAGCGTCAATGCGTGCTTTTTCAATGCCGGCAATCTGCGCCTCGAACTTTTCCAGCGAGGTTTTCATCGGCGTCACCAGCTCGCCGAACGCCTGCCGCCGCTTGTCCAGCTCCCCCGCCGCCTGCGCCTGCTGCTTGGCCAACGCCAGCTCGGCCAGTTCCAGAAAGCGCCGGTTGTTGCGCTCCAACGCATCCGCCGACAAGGACTTGAAAGCATCCGCCAGCCCATCGCGCTCCGCCGCTGCCTCGCGCGCCCGCGCCCGCAGCAGCCAAAACACCCCCGCGCCGCCCAGCGCCAAACCGGCAGAAAACGCCAGCAATAAAGACCAGTCAGAATTCATTGCCGAAGGATACAGGATTCAGGGTACAGGTTACAGGGTTCAGGTTACAGGGTTCAGGCTTCAGTAAAATTTGTTGAAGTTCGCGCAGCGAACTTCAACATCAAAAACTGTAACCTGTACCCTGAATCCTGAAACCTGTATCAAAGCCTGTATTCCATTTGCAGGCGGTTTTGGAGTTTCTTGGCTTGCTTGAAGGCTTCTTTCAGGATGACGCGGTCGAAGCCGTTGAGCGTCGCGGGGTCGATGCGGTTGGCCAATCCGGCAGGGGAGCCGGACTGCTGGATGCGCAGCCGTAGTTGCTGGATGACGAAGAAGCCTTGAATCAGCGCCCCGATGTCGTCGCGTCCGAGTTTGCCGCGCTCTGCCAGCGCCCGCAGCCGCTCCGCCGTGTGGGTTTCACCAACACCGGCGGCCAGCGCCAAGATGCGAGCGGCATCGACGAACAGGCGCGAGCCGTAGGTCTTCAGGTCGATGGTACGGGGGAAAGTTTCGTTCTTGTCGAAAACGAAATCGCGCAACAGGCCAAGCGGGGGTTCGATCTGGATGGCATTGACGGCCATGAAGCGCAGGAACAGGGTGGCCGCCGGAATATTGGCGAGCAGCCAGCTACGCAGTTCCTCGGCCAGACTTTCGGGGCCGTAGAGGGCGCGGAAGTCGAAATAGATCGTGGCGTTAAGCAGCGCCTGCGGATTATTGGATTGCATCCAGGCGATGAATTTTTGCCGCCATTCGTTCTGCGACAGACATAGCTCAGGGTTACCGGCCATGACATTGCCCTTGCAAAGCGGGAAACCGCAGGCCGCCAGCCGTTCATTGACGGCGCGCGCGAAGGGCAGGAATTGTTGACGCAAGGTTTCGGCATCGGCAGCGTTGGCTTCAAACAGCAGGCCGTTATCCTGATCGGTCGATAGCGTCTGCTCAAAGCGCCCTTCCGAGCCGAAGGACAGCCAGCACCAATCGACTCGCGGTAAATCGAAATCAAGCCGCGTAAGCTCGATGACGCGCATGGTCAAATGATCGTTGAGGGAGGATATCAGTTGCGTGAGCGGTTCCGCCGCGACGCCTTCGGCCAGCGAACGGATCGCCAGACGGCGGATGTCGTCCGCCGCGGCAATGAGCGCCTCCATATCGCGGGCGCTGCGAATCGCGCCGGAAATCGCCTTGCTGCCGCCGCTTTGCAGTTCGTAAATATCCTCCTGCGAAACGATGCCGACCAGACGGTCGACCGCGTCAACGACAATGACATGATGCACGCCATGCCGCGCCATCAGCAGCGCCGCCTGATAAGCCGTGCCTCGCCAGTTGAGCGTGACGAGACCGGAATCGCTCATCACCGACATCACCATTTGATCGAAATCGCCATCCTTGGCCGCCACGCGCCGAAGCAGATCGCGTAATGTGAAAATGCCGATTGGCCGCCCGCTCTCCGGCTCGACCACGACAATGGAACCGATACGCTGTTCGGACATCGTTTGCACCGCCTCGCGCAACGTGGCATCGGGCGTAATGGTCACCGGCCTGCGGCGGATCAGGGCAGCCAGTTGGCTATGCAGAGTTTGACGGACGTTGGACATGTTCGGTTTC
>JAISPO010000003.1 GCA_031274855.1 Zoogloeaceae bacterium
ATGCCCGCCCTGAATGCGTTGTTTGATGGTCTTTTCGCCCAGCACGCGCGGTTGCTGGAGGTCAAGACTGCGCTGCCGGAGGCGGCGCTGCTAGTGGAAACCTTCACGGGGCGGGAGGCGGTATCGGAGGGGTTCTGTTTCAGCATTGACTGCGTTTCATCGAACGCGCACTTTGACCTGCAAACACTGATTGGCGAAGAAATCACCCTGCGTCTACTGTTAGCTGACGGCAGCAAACGTTCTTGGCACGGTTACGTCACTGAGGCCCTGCAACTGGGCGCGGATGGCGGTTTTGCCCGCTACCGCCTCATCATGGAACCCTGGCTCGCCTTCCTCGACCGTCGTCACAACAACTATCTGTTTCAGGACAAGACCGTTACCGACATCCTCGGTCAAATCTTCGCGGGCTATTCGCAAGCCAGTTGGACAAACCAGATCACCCAACCGCTGCGTAATCACAGCATCTCCACCCAATACCGCGAAACCGATCTCGCCTTCATCCGCCGCTTGCTGGCCGAAGAGGGGCTTTCTTACCGCTTTGAGCACGACCAGTCTGCCGCTGCCGGAGACGACACCCCGCACGCCCGCCACAAACTGATCCTCTTTGACCGCGAAGCCGAACTCCCAACGGCCACGCAACCCGTCATCCGTTTTCACCGCAGCGACGCCACCGAAGCCTCCGACACCCTGCAAAGCTGGCAAGAGCACCGCCATGTTCAGTCCAATGCCGTCGCGCTTTCCGGCTGGGACTACAAACGCCTTCTCGCCACTGGCGCCACAGCCAACAGCACCTTTGACAATGGCGAGCTACCGGCGCTGGAACATCACGACGCCAGCCTTCCCTACCGTTTTGAGGACAGCAACGCTGCCCAACTGCGCACTGACCTGAGGCTTGCCGCCCACGAATCGCGCATGCAACGCTACAAAGGAAACGGCACGGCACGGCAACTGGCCGAAGGCACGGTATTCACCCTCAGCCAGCACCAAGACCACACCGGAGAAACCGCCCGTTTCACCGTCTTGGCCGTCGAACACCACGGGGCCAACAACCTGGGCAGTGAAGCTGCCAAACTCCTTGAATGCCGTGACATCGAAGCCGGTGCCTACCGTAACCACCTCCTCGCCCAACCTGCCCAACAACCGCTCGTCCCTCCGCCTTGCAAGAAACCCGCGACCCGTCCGCAAACCGCCCTTGTCGTCGGTCTGCCCGATCAGGCGCTGACCACGGAGCGCGACCATCGCATCAAAATCCAGTTTCACTGGCAACGCGGCAATGTCCCCAACCCTGGCGGCTTGGCCGCCACCTCCGGCAACGCCCCCGGCAATGACCAATCCGGCACCTGGGTGCGGGTTGGCGAATGGCTCTCCGGCCCCAACTGGGGGACTCACTTCCTGCCGCGCATCGGCGCCGAAGTACTGGTCGACTTTGTGGATGGCGATATCGACCGTCCCATCATCACCGGTCAAGCCTACAACGGCGCTGATCTGCCGCCCTATAGCGCCGGTCACGAAGCCAATGCCAACCATCCGGGCGTCCTCTCCGGCTGGATGAGCCACAACTTTGAAACAGGCTACAACCAATGGGTACTTGACGACGCCCCCGGCCAACTGCGCACCCGGCTTGCCAGCAGCGAGAACGCCAGCCAACTCGGCCTCGGTCATCTCATTCACCAATCTCCGGACAGCGCCACCCGCGGCAACTGGCGCGGCAGCGGCTTTGAACTGGCCACCGGCGCATGGCTGGCCGTGCGCGCAGGCGAAGGTCTGCTCATCAGCGCCACGGCCCGATCCAACAGCCAAGGCACCCAGCTCGACATCGCCGAAGCTATCGGCCAACTCCAAGCGGCAGAACAAACCGCAAAAAGCCTCTCGGACGCCGCGAAAGCGCAGAACGCCGCCCCGCTCAAAGCCAATGAAACACAAATCAAGCTCATCCAGAGCATCGACCCCAAACAGGACGGCAAGTATCAAGGCGACATCGGCGGCCAAAGCGCCCGCAAAGCCCAACCCGGCAGCCGCGAACTGGGCGATCCTGTTGAACGCTTCGCCCAACCCCTCATCCTTGCCGAAGCCCCGGCCGACATCGGCCATGCTAGTCCAGACAGCGTCCTCGTCCATGCGGGCGGTAGTCTGCACGCCACCGCGCAGGAAGACCTGCATCTTGCCAGCGCCCACACCATCGCCGCCATCACCGGCAAAGACGCGAGCCTGTTCTCTCACGCGGGCGGCATCAAGAGCGTCGCTCAAGCCGGCAGTCACACCCTGCAAGCGCATACCGCGCCGATGGAAGTGCTCGCCGACCAGAGCATGACCGTTACCAGCAGCAATGACGAGATTCACATTCTCGCCAAAAGTAAAATCATGCTTCAGGCCGGACAATCCTCCGTCACCCTCCAGGGACAGAGCATTACCTTTACCTGCCCGGGCACCTTCTCGGTCAAGGGCGCGGGACAGGGGTTCAAGGGGCCAGGAGGGGGGGGAGCGGGGTTGGGAGCGTTGCCGGTCGGAACATTGGCTTTTATTCTGAAAGATCAGGTTACCGCGCCTGAAACGGAAAATCCGAAAGTTGAAATTGACCGCTATCTACGCGGCACGGGTGACGTAAGTAATAAATGGGCTGTTGCTGATTTATTGAAGCAACTTTGCCCCAAAGACAAAAACGTCGTAGACGATCTGGCTAACACAGATGTTTTGGTTGCCGACGAGATCTATTATGACGATCCTTATTACGATGGTACAAAATGGACAACCAAACGCTTCGACGGTGCTGGATCATGGGATCCGAACAACAAAAAACTGCTTCTACTCAGCAAAGGCTCACCTGAAAGTGGAGCTACAACGGTTTACCATGAGTTGGTGCATAAGCATCAGGATACTGGTATGCCTTGGAAAGATATGGAAATTGATGCTTATTATAAAACCGAGCAATGGACTATCGAGCGTGGACAGCCCGGGCAGGCTGGCGATAATTTGCGTTCAACCCAAGACGGAAAGATGATACCAGACCCAGAGAAAATACAACAATATGTCGAAGGCAATTACCCTCTGCCAGCTGATTCGACAAGGCCCTTTCCGGTAGGCCGTGATGCTCATGGAAATACTAAATTAAGTGATGGTACGGCACGCCCCCCGCAGAAAGGGGATACTTTTGCAGGGCCTGAAATTACAAAGCCTTCACCACCCAAGAAAATTCCGCGTTCTGCTTGGAAATGTGATGGCAAAGTGAAATAAATATTTTCTGTTATTCCTGTATCATGAGAAATTCCACTTATAGTATTCTTGGTTTCGCAGGGATACTGTTCTGCATAATACAAATCGGGGTTGGTTTTTCAATACCTAAATCATGTCAATCTGGAGAGAAATATTCTATGGACTCAACCATTGCGATTCAAAGGCCAGAAGGCGATCTTCAGATTACACTTGAAACTCTCGAAGAAATCAGGCAAATGTTGCTGGAATCTTTGCGAAAAATGCAGCCGCCCGAAGATTATGCACACCTTATCGTAGAAGCGGAAAAAAATGCGAAACCTATGATAATTGGAAATACCGCTCACATTGGCGCATGGCGGCTAATCAATCGTGACAATAGGCTTTTGTTGGAACACCAACAAATGCCGCGTGCACCATTGATGCTGTTTTATGAAGCGCCGCTTGAATGGCAGGACGGGCAATGGCAGGTGCTACCGATCAATAGAATAAAAGTTAGAGGACGTTGAGCATACCGCCTTATCATGGAACCCTGGCTCCTGCCCCCCATGCCCGCCCTGAATGCGTTGTTTGATGGTCTTTTCGCCCAGCACGCGCGGTTGCTGGAGGTCAAGACTGCGCTGCCGGAGGCGGCGCTGCTAGTGGAAAC
>JAISPO010000064.1 GCA_031274855.1 Zoogloeaceae bacterium
CAATGACGTTGCCGCCGGTGGGCAACTGCGCAAGCGCCGATGCGGCAAACAATGTCCCGACTGCCAGCGCGATGCCACGCAGGTAAGAGACCACCCCGAAAGCCGCTGGATTCCCGCCAAAAACACGCGGGAATGACGAATCTCCGCCTTCACCTGCGTGTTTGCCCTGACTGCGCGTGCATTCTGCGACTGCTACCAGCATGCCAAGACGCTTACTGAAAATTTTGCGATAACGGAGCTTGTTCATTTTGAGCCTGCCTTTGACGCTGCATGAGCAGCGGTATCAATGTGAAAGGAAATAACCCCATAACAAAACGGTCCTGTCTCTTTTCAGGGAGACGGTCATTTCGAAATCTCTAATAAAGCCGCAACATCTATATGGCTATATTTTTAACATAAATGAACAAAAAATACTGATCTTTCATGTAACTTAACAAAAATTTAACACTTTTCAGGTCATGGGAATTTCGGCAATCGCCTCGCCCATGTGCCGCGTTGCGCGGCGCTAGGACTTTTGTAACATTATGATTTAGAACGGTTTTATTTCAACCGTACAGATTCAGGCGCTGCGCAAACTATCTATCAGTCCGTCGCAGGCGGCTTCGATCAGGTCGAGTACCTGTTCGAAACCGGACGGGCCGCCATAGTAGGGATCGGGAACTTCGTCGTGATGCGCATCACGCGCATAGTTGAGGAGCAGGCCCAAGCGGTGCCGCTCTTCGGGCGGACAGGCTTTTTGCAACAGGGCAAGATTGTCGCGGTCCATTGCCAGAATCAAATCGAAGCGCAAAAAGTCGGCGGCGGCGACATGCCGCGCGCGCAGATGTTCGAGCCGGTAACCCCGCTTGGCAGCGGCTTTCTGCGACCTCGGATCAGGCGGTTCGCCGACATGATAGGCATGTGTGCCTGCCGAATCGACTTTGACTTCGCCGGCCAGCCCGGCCTCTTCCAGCTTCGTTCTCAACACGCCTTCCGCCGTTGGCGAGCGGCAAATATTGCCCATGCAAATCAGAAGAATTTTTGTCATTTTTCTACGATATAAGCACTCATCAAGAAAGGCCGCCACGCGCAGAAGGCCAGCGAATTTTCAGCATACAATCCATTTTTGTGGCGATGAGCGGCGCTGCTGATGCTCAAAGCTAATAATAATCAACCAGAGAGGGTTCTACAAAAAATGAATGCACCCATCCCTGCCACGCTGATTCCCGGCGACGGCATCGGCCCCGAAATCACCGACGCCACCCTCAAGGCGCTCGACGCGCTTGGCGCGCCCTTCGTCTGGGATCGCCAAGCCGCCGGCGCTGCCGGCGTTGCCGCCTGCGGCGATCCATTACCGTCCGCCTGTCTGGACAGCATCCGCAAGACGCGCTTGGCCCTCAAGGGGCCGCTGGAAACGCCGGTCGGCGGCGGCTACCGCTCGTCAAACGTCCGTCTGCGCGAAGAATTCAAGCTCTACGCCAATCTGCGCCCTGCCCGCACCATCATTCCGGGTGGCCGCTTTGACAACATTGACCTGGTACTCGTCCGCGAAAACAACGAAGGCTTGTACATGGGCCACGAGCACTTCATTCCGATTGACGATGACCCGCACGCGCTCGGCATGAGCACCGGCATCAACACCCGTCAGGGCTGCCGCCGCATTCTGCGCTTCGCGTTCGATTACGCCATCCGCAAAGGCCGCAAGAAGGTAACGGTGGTGCACAAAGCCAACATCATGAAGGCGCTGACCGGCATTTTTCTGGAGACCGCGCAGCAAATCCACGCTGCGGAATATAAGGGCAAAATCGGCTTCGAGGACATCATCGTCGACGCCTGCGCGATGAAGCTGGTGATGAATCCCTGGCAGTTTGATGTCATTGTCACAACCAATTTGTTCGGCGACATTCTGTCGGATGAAATCGCCGGTCTGGTCGGCGGCCTGGGCATGGCGCCCGGCGCCAATATCGGTGAGCATGCGGCGATTTTCGAAGCCGTGCATGGATCCGCGCCGGATATCGCTGGCAAGGGCATCGCCAACCCGACTGCTCTGCTGCTGGCTGCCGCGATGATGCTCGACCATGTTGGCCGCGCCGACTTGGGCGACCGCCTGCGCAAAGCGATTGACGATACTCTGAATGTCGATCAGATCCGTACCGGCGACTTGGGCGGCAAAGCCTCAACCCGCGAGTTCGCGGCTGCGCTGGTCAAGCGGATTCAGTTGTCTGCCTGACGTTCGCTACGAGCGGTTTTCGCAACACGCAAGAGACCGGCAATTTCGGTATTGCCGGCGCGTTGCGCGATGAGCGCCGCATCGTAGCCTTCGGCATCCCATAGTTCGGGATCGGCCCCTGCGGCCAAGAGTATGCGCACAATTCCCGTGTAGCCGTTGCGGGCTGCCAGCATGAGAGGAGTATGCTGATTGGGCGCACGCAGATTCACGTCCGTCCCCCGGCTAATCAGGTAGCGAACAATGTCCGGGTGTCCGTTGAACGCGGCGTAATGCAGCGGCCCCCAACCGGATTCGTTAAGTAGCGCGCCGTTTTCCACCAGCATGCGAACGATATCTTCGTGTCCGTTGAATGCCGCCAGCGCAATGGCGGTTTCGCCGAATTTATTGTGCTTGCTCATACTAGCCCGCATGGTGAGCAGCGTTTTGACCAGCGGCATATTCCCGTTGGCCGCAGCCCGCATGAGTAGCGTCGTGCCGGTGGCATCAGAGGTGTCGGGGTCGGCCCCCTTACGCAAATAGCC